>JANYJN010000741.1 GCA_025358475.1 Candidatus Solibacter sp. | reverse complement strand
CGCACGGTAGCTGAACTGAAGGCCGACCGATGATCGCGGTCGACACCAGCACCTGGATCGGATTCCTGCAAGGAGATGGCGGCGAGGACGCCGATCTACTCGACCGGGCGCTCCAGGACCGGCAAGTGCTGATGGTGCCGGTTGTGCTCACCGAGGTGTTGAGTGACCCGAAACTTCCTGCGGAGATTTCACAAACGCTCGCAGAGCTGCCGCTTATCGAGGTGGAGCCTGGCTATTGGCAACGGGCAGGTGAGCTGCGAGCGAAGGTGTTGGCAAAGCGCCGTAAGGCGCGGCTCGGCGATGCACTGATCGCGCAAAGCTGTATCGATCACGGGATTCCTCTGCTTACGCGAGACCGGGATTTCCGTGCGTTCGCCGAAGCCGCCGGCCTCGATCTCGTCATTGGGCCCGCTTCGGACTGAACCGATTTCTTCCAGGTCCTACGAGCTTCATCCACATCTCCACCCCGCAGTTCCTTGGGGGATCGCCAACGCATCCGTGCCTTCACCGTGCAAATGGCTCTGGACCTGCTACGCCGCCGGATTGCCGGACGGCTGGCAATGCATGCCCTGCGGGCACCAGCATCGCGTTCGCAGCAGTTCACTAACACGGCGATCAGTCCTCCGTCCAAAAAGACCGCCGGGGTTGCTCCCTCATAGCTCGCTACGAGTACCGGGTCTTGTGCCAAAGAAACGTAGGAAGGATTTGGAAGAGACAAGAGTTCCGTGACGCCAACGGAGTGTGCGCCACGGATATTTGGGGAAGATTGCCAGTTAGCGTCAACCCCGCAGTTTGCGCGTGTGCCACCTACTTCACAATCGCGCAGGATTTGCCGGCGAATTCCAGCACCCAGGTGGGGAAGATGCCCAGGAAGAGGGTGCCCAGCGCGGGCACCAGCAGCGCCAGGCGCAGGCCGGGGGACAAGGGCTCGGCGGCGTCGGTGGCTTCGCCGGGCTCGTGCATGTACATCACCACCAGGATGCGCAGGTAGTAGTACGCCGCTACCGCGCTATTCAGCAGGCCCAGGACGGTCAGCCAATACAGGTGGCTATCCAGCGCCGCCTTGAAAATATAGAACTTGCCGAAGAAGCCGCCGGTCAGCGGGACGCCGATCAGCGAGAACAGGAAGATGGAGAACAGGGCGGCGGTGAGCGGTTGCTTGCGGCCCAGGCCCTTGAAATCGTCAATGCCCTGGAAGCGCTCGCCCTTGCCGGTGAGCACGGTGACGGCACTGAAGGCGCCCACATTCATGAAGGCGTAGGAGGCCAGGTAGAACATGGCGGCGGCGGTGCCGGTCTCGCTGCGCGCGGTGAGCGCCACCAGGACGTAGCCGGCGTGCGCGATGGAACTGTACGCCAGCATGCGCTTGATGTTGGTTTGCAGCAGCGCGGCGAAATTGCCGATGCACATGGATGCCAGCGCGCAGGTCCACACCAGCGGCTCCCAGCGGTTGCCGATGGGCTCGAACGCGGTGACGAAAATGCGCAGGAAGACGGCGAAGGCAGCAGCCTTGGGTCCGGCGGAGAGGAAGGCGGAGACGGGGGTCGGCGCGCCTTGGTAGACGTCAGGCGCCCAGATTTGGAAAGGCGCGGCGGAGACCTTGAAGGCGAGCCCGACGAACATCAGGGCGGCGGCCACGGCGAGGAAAATTGGGTCGGCCGACCGCAGAACGGCGGCGCGAACCAGCAGCAGGTTGACGCTGCCGGTGACGCCGTAGACGATGGCCACGCCGTACAGGAAGAAGGCGGTGGCGAAGCTGCCCAGCAGGAAATACTTGAGCGCGGATTCGTTGCAGCGCTTATCGTCGCGCAGATAGCCGGCCAGAATGTAGCTCGCGATGGAAGAGATTTCCAGGCCGAGGAAGACCATGATCAAGTCGTTGGACGCCGCCATCAGGCACTGCCCGGCGATGCTGAACAACAGCAGCGCGTGGTATTCGCTGGTCTCGGCGTTCTGCTGGGCCAGGAAGCGGTAGGACGGCAAGACGGTCAGCATGCCGACCACAATCACCAGCACGCGGAAGAAGGTGGCGAAGCCATCCACCATCAGCATGCCGCCGAATGCCGGTCCGCCGATGGTGTACGCGTAAACGCTGGCGCCCAGCGCGGCCCCGAGCGCCAGCAGGCTGAGATGCCCGAAGGCGTTCGACGCGCGTTTGTGGATCAGCGGATCCAGCACCATCATCAAGGTGCCCATCACGGTGAGAATGATCTCGGGCAGGAAACGCAGCGCGTCCTGTGGGTTGAAGACGAAGACCGGACTAGCGGGCACGGGCCACCTCCGTGGAAGGCGGTGCGGCCGCTGGCTTCGCCGGTGGCGTGGTTGGTAACTGCACCCGGTAGGGGACGTTCACGTTGGTCTGTTCCAATACGCGCGCGGTGTTCTTGCCGACAGGTGGGAGGAAGCTTTGCGAGTACACGCCCATCCACACCATCATGACGATGAGCGGGAGAATGGCCGCCCATTCGCGGGGCCTGAGATCCCCGATGTGGGAGCGAACTTCGGGACCGGCCACGCCGTAGAACACGCGCTGGTACATCCAGAGCATGTAGCAGGCCGAGAGGATGACGCCGAGCGAGGCCCAGACGGCCCAAGTGAAGTTGGCGATGGCGGTGCCCTGCAACACTAAAAACTCGCCGACGAAATTGTTCAACATAGGGAGGCCGATACTGGCGAGGGTGGTAATCAGGAAGGCGGCCGAGAGCCAGGGCGCGACGGTGGCCACCCCGCCGTAATCGGCGATTTCGAGCGAGTGGCGCCGCTCATAAAGGATGCCGACGAACAGGAAGAGCGCGCCGGTGGAGACGCCGTGATTGAGCATCTGGTAGACCGCGCCATCCAGGCCGGGCTGGGTGAAGCTGAAGATGCCGAGGACCACGAAGCCGAGGTGGGCTACCGAGGTGTAGGCCACCAGTTTCTTCAGATTGGGCTGCACCAGGGCGACCAGCGAACCGTAAATAATGCCGATGATGGCGAGTACGCCGATCCAAGGGGCGCAGGCGCGCGCCGCGCTGGGGAACAGCGGCAGGCAGAAGTGCAGGATTCCGTAGGTGCCCATTTTCAGCATCACGCCGGCCAGCATGATGGAGCCGGCGGCGGGCGCTTCCACGTGGGCGTCGGGCAGCCAGGTGTGCAGCGGGAAGATCGGCACCTTAATGGCAAAAGCGATGAAGAAGGCGAGGAAAAGCAGCATCTGCTCGCCGGCGGGGAAGGTCAATTTGCCGTTGGCGAGCATCTCCAGAATCGCCGGGTAGCTGAAGGTCAAAGTCTTGTTGTAGATGTAGATAATGGCCCCCAGCATCAGGACGGAGCCCGCCATGGTGAAGAGGAAGAACTTGACGGCGGCGTAGATGCGGCGGTCGTGGCCCCAGATGCCGATCAGGAAGTACATGGGCACCAGGCAGACTTCCCAGAAGACGTAGAACAGGAAAAGGTCCTGCGCCAGGAAGACGCCCACCAGGCCGAATTCCAACAGCAGCAGGAAGGCGTAAAACTCCTTGCAGCGATCCTTGATGGAATTCCAGGAGACCAGCACGCAGATCGGCGTCAGGAAGGTGGCCAGCAGGATCAGCCACAGGCTGACGCCGTTCACCGAGATAGCGAAGTGAATGTTGGGAGTGCCGATCCACGGCACGTCGATTCCGAACTGCTCGCCAGCGGCAGTGCGGTCGAAGAAGGTGAGCAGGCCGAGCGATCCGATGAAGATGACGAGCGAACTCCCCAGCGCCCAGAGGCGGCTGGTCCGCGCCGAAGACGCGCGTGGAATCGCGAGGGCGATGAAGAACGCGGCCAGCGGCAGGAAGAGAACCAGGGTGAGAAGGTTCATCGCACGAAGCCTCCCGCCAGACCCATGACCACCAGCAGGACCACGGAGCCGAACAGCACCCAGGTGGCGTAGCTCCGTATATTGCCGGACTGCAGCAGGCGCAAGATGCTACCCACATCGCGGCAGCGCGCGCCTACGCCGTTGACGACGCCATCGATCAGCCCCGCGTCCACGCCCTTCCAGAGCACGATGCGCGAGCCGCCGATGAGCGGCCGGACCACGGCGGCCGAGTAGATTTCGTCCACGAAATACTTGTTGTAGATAAGGGTGTACGGGGCCTTGAAGGTCTGCACCAGCGAATCCGCCATGCCGGGCTTAACGACGTACATCAGGTACGCCAGGCCGATTCCGGCGAAGCCCGCAAACACCGAGATATACATCAGCATGGGGTTCTTGGCTTCTTCAAACGCAGGGAACATGTCCTTTAGGAACTCGGGAATGGGGAACAGCCACCCGCCCACCAGCGAGAGCGCAGCCAGCACGGCGAGCGGCACCCACATCACGGCGGGAGATTCGTGCGCATGCGCCTGGCCGCGGTAGCTGCCGAAGAAAGTCATGAACATGGCGCGGGAGACATAAAAGGCCGTCATTGCGGCGGTGATCACGCCAATCCAGTAGATGGCCGGCGAGTGCTGATAAGCGGCCAGCAGGATGGCGTCCTTACTGAAGAAGCCGGAGAACGGCGGGACACCGGAGATGGCCACCCAGGCGCAGACCATGGTCCAGAAGGTGATGGGGATCTTTTTGCGCAGGCCGCCCATGTTGCGCATATCCTGCTCA
>JANYJN010000740.1 GCA_025358475.1 Candidatus Solibacter sp. | reverse complement strand
ACAAACGGAGTGCTGCAACTGGACCTGAGATTCACGGATATTCCCAGCCTGCAACATCACGTATCGTATCCCATCAAGCAGTTGGATGAGAGCAGCTTTGAAGAAGGCTTCGGCATGGACGGATCCAGCATCCGCGGCTGGGCGGCCATCCACGAAAGCGACATGCTGCTGATTCCCGACCCCACCACCGCGTTCCTGGACCCCTTCGCGGAGGTGAAAACGCTGGTCATGTACGGCGACGTTAAGGACCCCATCACCAAGCAGCGCTACGAGCGCGACCCGCGGTGGATCGCCCAGAAGGCCGAGTTGTACCTCAAGAACAGCGGCGTGGCGGATACCTCGTATTTCGGCGCGGAGGCGGAGTTTTTTATCTTCGACAACGTCAGCTTCGACCAGAACCAGCACGAGGGGTTCTATCACATCGATGCCGAGGAAGGCCGCTGGAACTCCGGCCGGCGTGAGAATAATCTGGGCTACCGCCCGCGCTATAAGGAAGGCTACTTCCCGGTGCCGCCCACCGATCACTACCAGGACCTGCGCAGCGAGATGGTGCAGACCATGATCGAGTGCGGCCTCGACATCGAGTGCCACCACCACGAAGTGGCCACCGGCGGCCAGTGCGAGATCGATCAGAAGTACGACACCCTGGTCAAGAGCGCCGATAACATGATGTTGTACAAGTACATCATCCGCAATGTGGCCAACCAGTACGGCAAGACCGTGACCTTCATGCCCAAGCCGCTTTTCGGCGACAACGGCAGCGGCATGCACTGCCACCAGAGTTTGTGGAATGGCGGCAAGCCGCTGTTTGCCGGCGATATGTACGCGGGGCTAAGCCAGATGGCGCTGCACTATATCGGCGGCCTCTTGAAGCATGCGCGCGCGCTATCGGCCATCATCGCGCCCACCACTAACAGCTACAAACGCCTGGTGCCGGGTTACGAAGCGCCGGTCAACCTGGCGTACTCGCGGCGCAACCGTTCGGCCGCGTGCCGTATTCCCATGTACTCGGCTAGCCCGAAGGCAAAACGCGTCGAGTTCCGGCCGCCCGACCCATCGGCGAACCCGTATCTGGCCTTCGCCGCCATGCTGATGGCGGGGCTGGACGGAGTGCTCAACCGCATCAACCCCGGCGAACCGCTCGACAAGGATATCTACGACCTTTCGCCCGAAGAGATGAAGAGCGTGCCTTCCATGCCCGGGTCGCTCGATGAAGCGCTAAGCTGCCTGGAAGACGACCACAGTTTCCTCATGCGCGGCGATGTCTTCACTGAGGAGTTGATCGAGACCTTCATCGATTACAAACGCAAAAACGAGGCCGAGGCGGTGCGCTTGCGCCCGCATCCCTATGAGTTCGCGCTGTATTACGACATCTAGCGGTATAAGTTGGTCCCTATGTAGGACAGGCCTCCTGGCCTGTCTCCAGTGCGTTCGGCATATCGGAATGACAGGCCAGGAGGCCTGTCCTACCTAGGGAGGGGACGTAACATGCAAGGCGTCATCTTACAGGTCAACATCTCACCCGGCGGGCTGCCCAAGCGACCCGTTGCCGAAGGCTGGATCGCGCCGCTCGGCATCGAGGGGGACCTGCACGCCCACCCTCACATCCACGGCGGCCCGCTGAAAGCCATCCTGATGGTCGCGTCGGAAGTGGTGGACGCCCTGGCGGCGCGCGGCTATCCGCTGTTCTACGGCGCCCTGGGCGAGAACCTGACTACGCGCGGCATCGATATCCGCCGCATCCGCATCGGCGACCGGATCCGCGTGGGCGGCGCGGAATTAGAGATCACCCAGCCCCGCGGCCCATGCTCCGCGCTGGATGTTTATGGGGAATCGCTCAAGCGGGAAATCTACGATCGGAAAGTGAAGCAGGGCGATTTCTCATCCCCACGCTGGGGCATGAGCGGCTTCTACGCCAGCGTGACGGCGGCCGGGCCGGTGCGCGTGGGAGACGCGGTATCGCTGATCTCCCAACTGGCGTGACCAATCGTGACCAATGATGGCCCCTGAACTTACCGCGGTGGCGCCAGACCCGGAAAGCGCCCGCCATTTTCTGGAACGCCTGCGGCAGGACTCCCCCTCCACCTACCAGCGCATCCTGGCAACCCCAGCCGGGCTGCGCTGCGCCGTCAGCCTCTTCTCCTATAGCCGCTTTCTCTCCGAGGCGGTGTTGCGCGATCCCGAGCGCCTCCTGTGCGTGGCCGCCTCGCGCAGCTTCAACAGCGTTCTCACGCTGGAGAACTACCGCGAGCGCCTCTACAGTTTTCTGGGCACCGGCGTGCCTTCGGCGGTCGATTTCGCGCGCTTCCGGCGCCGTCAGTTGCTGCGCATTCTGCTGCGCGACACCCTCGGCGCGGCCACCCTCGCCAATGTCACCGAGGAGTTGTCCAACCTGGCGGACGCCATTCTGGACGTGGCCTACCGGCGGATCCGCGCGGAACTGGTGGCCCGCCACGGCGAACCCCGCCTGGAAGACGGTGCGCAGTGCGGCTTCAGCGTCATCTCGCTCGGTAAGTTGGGCGGCAAGGAGCTGAACTACAGCTCCGATATCGACCTCATGTTCGTCTACGGCGGCAATGGCGAGACGGATGGTCCGGCGGTCGTGACCAACAAGGAATTCTACAAGAAAGTGGCCAACCAGTACACCGCGCTTCTCTCCTCCTACACCGCGGAGGGCCAGTGCTATCGCGTGGATCTGCGCCTGCGCCCGGACGGAACGTTGGGTGAGATCGCCGTCTCCGGGGAGGGCGCGCGCACTTACTATAGCGGCCGGGCGCGCGACTGGGAGAAGCAGATGTTGATCAAGGCGCGCATCTCGGCCGGAGAGAGCGAACCCGGCGCCGCTTTGCTGGATTTTGTGGAACCGCTGATCTACCAAAGCTCGCTGGATTTCCGCGCCGTCGAGGCGGTCAGCGAAACCCGCCAGCGCATCAGCGAGAAACTGGCGGCCAAACGCGGCGCGCCCGGCGGGCTGGACGTCAAACTGACGCCTGGAGGCATCCGCGATATCGAATTCCTGGTGCAATGCTTGCAGCGTTTGCACGGCGGGCGCGAGCAGTGGGTACGGCACGGCGGCACGGTCTTCGCTCTCTTCCGCCTGCGCGACAAGGGCTTTCTTTCCGACGGCGAATATGCGCGCCTCTCCGCCGCCTATGCCTTCCTGCGCTACCTGGAGCACCGCCTGCAAATGGAGGAAGACCGGCAAACCCACACCCTGCCCAACGATCCCGCGAGGTTGGAAATACTGGCCCGCAAGATGCCGGCCGATGGCTCCGGCGTCACGCTGGATGGCGAGGGGCTCCAGCAGCGTCTCCAGGAACACCTGTCGGCGGTGCGCGGGATTTACCATCGCGTGGTGCACGCCTACCGGCAGCCGGCATACGCCGGGGTAGAGGAGCGCGTGGCCCGGTCCCAGGAAGTGGCGGCTCTTCCCGCCGATGGCCATCTGGAGCGCGTGCTCGGAGAGCGTGCGCCTCGCCTCGCCGCCGCGCTCGCGGCCGCCTATGTGCGGCGCGGACGGGAGCGCTTCGAACATTTTCTGGAAGAGGCCGTGGCCGCGCCGGAATTGCTGGCGCGCCTGGAAGCCTCGCCCACCGACGTGCTGGACATCTTCGAAAACAGCGCCCACTTCGCCGACCAGTTGCTGCGCTACCCGGAGTTGCTGGAGGAAATCGGCGAGCCGTTCCAACTGGAAGGCGGAGCGCTTCGGGACGGCGCCGCGCTGCGCCGTTTCTATCGCCGCCAGATGCTGCGCATCCAGTGCGAAAGCATGCTGGGCCGGGCGCCCATCTTCGAGACGCTCGGCAAGACCAGCGTGCTGGCCGATAGCGTCATCGCGGCCGCCTACCGCATCGCGCTGGACGAAGCGCCGCCACCGTCCAGCGCCAGCTATTGCGCCGGCGACCAGATGATGGTGATCTCGCTCGGCCGCCTCGGCATGCGCGAGTTCGACCTGGGCAGCGACGCCGACGTCAACTTCGTCATCCCCGATGACGATGCCTCCGAGCATGTCTACTGGACCGGCGTGGCAGAACGAATGATCCAGACGCTCAGTTCCTACACCGGCGAAGGCGTGATGTTCGCCATCGATACGCGGCTCAAACCCAACGGACGCGCCGGCGACCTGGTGCAGACCGAAGGCGCATACAAGGCCTACTTCGCCGGGAAGGCTGAGGCTTGGGAAGGCATCGCTTACATGAAAGCGCGCGCCCTGGCGGGCAATATCGACCGCGCCACCGCGTTCCTGCACGAGCTTCAGGACGTGGATTGGCGGCGCTACGGCCAGAGCATGCGCTCCCGCCACGAACTCGGCGAGATGCGGGCCCGCCTGGAGCGCGAGCAGGGCGCGCGCAATCCCCTGAAGGCCGGCGTGGGGGGCTATTATGATATCGATTTCGCCTTGATGTATCTGCGGCTCCGCGGGGCGGGGATCTTTTACACGGTGCTGAATACCCCGGAACGCATCGAAGTCATCGAGAAGATGGGACACCTGACGCCCGAAGACGCCGACTTTCTGCGCGACGCATCCACCTTCTACCGCGCTCTGGATCACGGACAGCGACTCTCCACGGGACACGCCGAGGGCAGCCTGCCGACTTCGCAGGCCCAGTTTGAGGTGCTCACCGAATTAGTCAACCGCTGGACTCCGGCTCACCTCCACGAGCAGCCTTTGGATGTCACGCT
>JANYJN010000735.1 GCA_025358475.1 Candidatus Solibacter sp. | reverse complement strand
GCCGGCGGCCATCCCGTCCCCGTGGTCGCACCCTCCCACTTGATGGGGACCGCCGGAGCCCTGGGCATTTGGCTGCTGCTCCGCGCGTTTGCCAGCGGGTGCACGGCCATGACCGGAGTGGAGGCCGTAAGCAATGGTGTCATGGCTTTCAAGGAACCGGCTTCCGTCACCGCACGCCTCACCCTTACCGTGGTAATCGGCATCCTCACCGTCATGCTGCTCGGCATCGCATTCCTTTGCAAGGCGTATGGCGTGGCCGCCACGCCTCCCGGCGAGTCGGGCTATCAAAGTGTCCTCTCCCAGTTGCTCGCGGCCATCACCGGCAAAGGCATCTTCTACGCGGTCAGCATTGGATCCATCGTGGTAGTTTTGGCTCTGTCGGCTAACACGGCCTTCGCCGATTTTCCCAGACTTGCCCGGGCCATCGCGCAGAACGGCTTCCTGCCGCATGGCTTGGCCATTCGCGGGCGCCGGCTGGTTTATACCCAAGGCGTATACGCTCTGGCCCTGGTGGCCGGCACGCTACTCATCGTATTCCGTGGGGTTACCGACCGCCTGATTCCACTCTATGCCGTGGGCGCATTCCTCGCCTTCACACTCTCCCAAGCGGGCATGGTGATGCATTGGAAGCGCACGGGAGGGCCCGGCTCCTCCAAGAGCATGTTCGTGAACGCGTTGGGAGCCGTCGCAACCGGACTCACAGTGATCGTCGTACTGATCGCCAAGTTCACCGAAGGCGCCTGGATTACGCTGCTCTTGATTCCCGGGCTCATTCTCATGATGCGGCTGGTAAAGCGCCACTACCTCTACGTGGCCGGAGAAGTCGAGAATTCCGCGCCGTTGATCATCCGGGACCTGACCCCGCCGTTGGTTGTGATCACCATCGACCATTGGAGCCGCATCACGCAGAAAGCTTTGCGCTTCGCGATGGCAATTTCTCCCGACGTCCTGGCATTGCACGTGGATTACGACCAGGAGTCCGATACCCTGGCGAGCCAGTGGGCCCAGTTGGTGGAAGAACCGGCGCGCCGGGCCGGGTTGGCTGGGCCACGCCTGGTGATTCTCAAATCTCCCTACCGGTTCGTGATCCGGCCGATCCTGGATTACGCGCTCAATCTTGAAAAGAACAATCCCGGACGGCAGATCGCGGTACTTACTCCGGAGTTGGTGGAGAGCCGCTGGTATTTGAATCTGCTGCATAACCATCGCTCCGCCGCGCTCAAGGCCCTGCTCCTGTTCCAGGGCGACAGGCGGATCACGGTGATCAACATCCCCTGGTATCTGACCGATCAAGACGCTCACCCATAGAAGTAGGAAGTTGCGCCAACCCCGCCGCCAGTTCGCCGCACATAGGCGGCTTCGCGCCGAGTCGGAACCGCCCAGTCTGGGTGGAATCCGCCTCCGTCGCCACCCAGTCACTCAAAACTCAAAATATTCGCTCCCTATTTCCAATCATTTACCGACGTTCCCCCAGGAATCCCCAGCCCGGCACTCTATCCTCAAAGTAGGATAGGCCTCCTGGCCTGTCCATCCGAGCGCAGCTCGGACACCCGGAGCCCCCTATGTCCACTCGCCGCCAAATAGAAGCTAACCGCCGTAACGCCCAAAAATCCACCGGCCCCACCTCTATCACAGGCAAGGCCACTTCCTCCATGAACGCCCTCAAAACCGGCATCCACGCCAAATCCCTCGTCCTCCCCTCCGAAAAACTCGCCGACCTCCAGCAACTCATCGACGAGTACTACCAGCGCCACCAACCCGCCTCCCCCGAAGCCCGCGTCCTGCTCGACGACCTCATCCGCTGCGAGTGGACCCTCCGCCGCCTCGGCGTCGCCGAAACCCAACTCTTTGAATATGCCCACCAGGAAGCCTACACCCTGGAAGACGATTTTCCCCTCGGCCAGTCCTGCATGGACAAACACAAGCAATTCGGCCAACTCCAGTGGCGTATCGATTCCACCCGCCGCGCCCTCTACCGCGCCCTCCACACTCTCCAACAGCTCGAATCCGCCCCCGCCTCCGCCCCGCCCATCCACCCCGGCGCGCCAGCCCTTGAACTCCCGTCTCTACCCCCCTCATCCCAAACCACTTCACCCCAAATCGGCTTCGTTCCTGCGACCCTTACCACCGCCTCACACCAACCGTCGCCAGTCGGTACACGTCCGCTCGGATTCGTCAGTCTGAAGAGCGTTCCGACGGTTCCCGGCCCTCGCGCCGCACCCCCCGAAAATCCTGTGCCAACCCTTCACACCTGTAGCCTGCTACACTCGTTGCTGATTACCCCGAAGATCCGCTAAAATAATGGCTTACCATCTTTGGAACCTCAACTGTATTAGTGAAACCGTTGCCCCTGTCTCAATGTCATCGTAACCGCGCAGAGTGGAAAGGTATGCTTGCATGAAGCTTTTCAGGCGTCTCCGCCTGGTCGTGATCCCGGCCTGTTTCTGCGCCATCTCCATCTGCCCGGCGCTGCTCGCACAGGCGCCCGCCCAGGTGCCCCCGCAGGTGCCCGCACAGCAGCCGCCCCCCGGCCAACCGTCCGCCCAGCCGCGCCAACAAACGCCCCCCCCGGCCCCGCCCAAGCCCAGTCCCTTCGAGACCATTCCCACCGCGCCGGGGCCCACTCCGCCCCCTGCTCCTCCCGCTGCTCCTCCGGCCCCTCCGGCTGCCCAGCCTGGCCAGCGCCCGCCGGTGGAAACGCCCAAGGAAGCCGCCGCGCCGGCCGTGAACCCCAGCGGACAAGTCATCGAAGCTTTTGAATTCCGCGGCGCCAAGCGCGTTCCCCAGGACACTCTTAAGGCGCTCATCATTTCCAAGCCGGGCGATATCTACAGCGAAGAAACCTTGCGCCGCGATTTCATGATCCTCTGGAATACCGGGCGCTTCGACGATATCCGCCTGGAAGCCGAACCCGGCCGCCTCGGCCTGATCGTCCGCTTTGTGGTCACCGAGCGCCGCGTCATCCGCTCCATCGAGTACCCCGGCGCCAAGAGCGTCACCGTCTCCGAAATCCTCGACCGCTTCAAGGAACGCAAGGTCGGGCTCAGCGTGGAATCGCAGTACGACCCCAACAAGATCCAGCGTGCCGCCGTGGTTCTCAAGGAATATTTGGCGGAACGCGGCCGCCAGTACGCCACAGTGGAGCCCCAGATCGAGCAGATTCCGCCGTCGTCGCTCAAGGTTTCGTTCGTGGTCAAAGAAGGTCCCAAGGTCAAGGTGGGCCGCATCGATATCACGGGCAACACCGAAAAGAACGACCGGTGGGTGATCCGCAACATGAAGAACTCCAAGGGCATCGGCATCCCGCACTCGCTCTATTTCGAGAGGCTCTTCCCCGCCACCTTCGACCGGGCCAAGCTCGAAGAGGATAAGGAACGCGTCCGCCAGGCTTATCAGGATGCCGGCTACTTCACCGCCAAGACATTGGAAGAGTCCATCGATATTCAGCACCGCGGCGGAAAAGGCTGGCGCCTGCCCCTCTTCAAGATGAACCTGCCCGGCATCACCGCCGATATCACGCTCCCCGTGGAAGAAGGCAAGTTGTACCATCTGCGCAATATGAGCTTCACCGGCGTGAAACTGTTCCGCACGCCCGAAGTCCTCATGAAGCCGCTCTTCGGCATGACCACCGGCGACATTTTCTCCACCGACAAGCTCCGCAAGGGCATTGAGAACATGCGCAAGCTGTACGGCAAGTTCGGCTACATCGATTTCGTCCCCGAGCCCGACTTCCACCCGGCGGAGGACGGCACCGACCAGATCGATCTCACCCTCACCGCCGACGAAGGCAAGCAGTTTTTCATCCGGCGCATCGATTTCTCGGGCAACACCACTACCCGCGATAAAGTCATCCGCCGCGAAATCCTCCTCGACGAAGGCGACATGTTCAATACCGAGCTCTGGGACTACAGCGTCCTGCGCCTCAACCAGCTCGGCTATTTCGAAATGCTCAAGAAGGAAGAATCCGCCGACATCAAGCGCAATCCCCAGTCCAACACCGTGGATATCACCCTCAAGGTGAAGGAGCGCGGCAAGAATTCGGTGGGCCTGAACGGCGGCGTCAGCGGCATCGCGGGTAGCTTCGTCGGCTTTAACTATTCCACCAACAATTTCCTGGGACTGGGCGAAACCCTCTCGGTCGAAAGTCAGCTCGGCACCCGCATGCGCGATGTCAGCCTCGGGTTCACCGAACCCTATTTCCTGGACCGCCCGCTGCAACTCGGCTTCGTCGTCTACCTGAAGCGCTTCAACTACGATCAGGGCCGTGAGGCTTCGATTTTGTCGGGCAGCAACCTGATCCCCTTGTACAACCAACTGGGTCAGCAGAACCTGCTCAACTACACGCAGAACAGCCACGGTATTTCGGTTTCGGCCACCTATCCCATTAAACGCAGTTTCGCCCGCGTGGGTGTCACCTACGGGTTCGACATTTCTAACGTCGTCACCACTACCGATGCGGCCAAGGCCTACTTCACGTACATCAACTTCAGCGGCGTCGCCGGGCCCAATTCGCTCAGTGGCATCCGCACCAGCCATATCGTTCCGTCGTATACCTACAACACCGTCAATCATCCCATCTCGCCCACCGCGGGGCGCAGCGTGTTCCTCTCCGTCGATTTCGCGGGCAGCATTCTGGGCGGCAACATCAATACGGTCCGGCCGTCGCTAGACTTGAAGTACTTTAAGGCGGCGCCCTGGCATCGCAGCCACATCCTGGCTTTCCACATGCTTGGTTCCATGATCACCGGCTATGGCGGCAAGTTCATCGCGCCGTTCTCGCGCACCTTTATCGGCGGTGAGCAGGATGTCCGCGGCTTCGAGATTTGGGGCATCACGCCTATCGCATATGTCGCCTCCAGCACCAGCATCAACATGTATAACGACGATGGCAGCGCGCGCACGCAGAAGGTGGTCCAGAACGGCATCGTGATGAATGTGCCTGTCACCAGCTCGGTTCCCAGTTATCAGCTCATCACTCCCGGCGGCGACGCCCAGGTGGTGACCAACTTCGAGTACCGCATACCCATTGTCGGGCCGGTCACCATGGCGTTCTTCGGGGATGGCGGTTTGAACCGGATCCTTCGCCCCAACCAGCTCACCATGGATCCGGGCCGGGTTGCCGATCTCAACAATCAGTTCCCGCAGGCCGGTTTCGACGGCAAAGTACGCATCGCTCCCGGCACGCAGAGAATTCGCGTTTCCACCGGTGTGGAGCTTCAGGTGATGCTGCCCGTGGTGAACGCGCCCTTCCGCCTCTATTGGGCTTACAACCCTTCGCTTGTCCGCGAGACGCTGCAACCGCCCATCGTGGCCGACCGCTCCTCGTTTCCGAACCAGGCCACGTTCTTCAATGCCATAACGCGGAGCCAACTCGGACGCGCGTTCCCCTACCTGGAAAAACGCTCGTTGTTCAAATTCACCATCGGCAGGACGTTCTAGCTTAATGCGTCTGGCCGCAATATGATAATATTTTCACACTTAGGAGTTTTTAGCTTGAAGAAGAATTTTGTTGTTTTCCCCGCTTTGGTTCTCGGTATGGCCGCCATGGCTCATGCCCAGACGCCGGCCAAGGTGGCCATCATCCACGTGCAGAATGCCATTCTGCAGACCAAAGACGGGCAGAAGGCCGCTGCCGAGTTGCAGGGCCGGTTTGCGCCCAAGAAAGCCGGTCTCGATAAGAAGCAGGCCGATATCGCCGCTCTCCAGGACACGCTGCGCAAAGGCAGCGCCACTATGAGCGAAGAGGCCAAGGCCAAGCTCATGCGCGACATCGATGCCAATAACAAGAGCTTGCAGCGCGATACCGAAGATGCCCAGGCGGATCTGGACGGGGAACAGGGCAAGATCATGCAGGAGTTGGGCAACAAGGTGATGGCCGTGTTGGAGAAGTATGCCACCGCCAACGGCTACGCCCTCGTGCTGGACGTCAGCAACCCCCAGACTCCCGTGCTGTGGGCGTCCCAGACCATCGATATCACCACCGACATCGTCAAACTTTACGACCAGGCGAACCCCGGTACGGGTGCTCCGGCCGCAGCCAAGGCGCCTGCCGGTTCCGCTCCCGCTCCCCGGCCAGCGGCCACCACCCCGTCTGCTCCGCGGCCAGCGGCCACCACTCCGTCCGCTCCTGCTCCGAAGAAGAAGTAACCAGAAGTGGGCGGAGTCCCCCAGTTCCCTCCGCCCACCCCTCTGCATTTGGCGGTACAATTCCCGTCAGGGGGGTTTGCCGATGAAAGCGCTCGCCGTTATTCTTCCGATCACCCTGGCCACCAGTATGTTCGGCCAGGCGGTCCACCGCAACTTTGGAAGCGTCGTGTTCCCTGGCGGTACTGCCGCAACATCCCCCAGCATTACGCGCAGTTTCGGTAGCGTGGTTTTTCCCGGCGGAACGCAGATGCAACCCGTGTACGCCGGCGCTCCGGCAAGCGGCCCGCGTTCCGGCTTTGGCGCCTCAACCCCGGCCCCGGAAGGCAAGCGGCACAACCCGAACTTCCGGCGGACTTCCGTGATTGGCCCCGGCACGGGTCTCGCACCTGTCTACTTCTATGCCTTCCCCGTTTATGTGGGCGGCTACGATAATTCCTACGCCGCGCAGGAACCGGAGCAGGAGCAGCAGGTGGCCCCGGTGCCGCAGCAGCAGGCCTTTCCTGTAATGATTCAGGCCGGACCGGACGGCGAATACACCACCACGGCGCAGCACCAGAGCTCCACCGTCTACCAACCCGAGCAGCGGCCCGAGACGGCGGAAGAGCCCGGCAAGGCCGCCGATTCCCCCCGCTATCTGCTGGCTTTCAAGGACCACTCCATCTACTCGGCGGTGGCCTATTGGGCCGACGGCGACACGCTGCACTACTTCACCGCCGGCAACACCCACAATCAGGCGTCCCTCGCTTTGATCGACCGCGAACTCACCGAGCGCCTGAACCGGGAACTGGGAATCGATTTCACCCTGCCCCCCGCAAAATAAGGCGTGGCAAAAGTTGCTCATGACGCCCGGGGGGCGTCGCAACGAATGATGAAAATCCCTCACGGTCGCGGCTCTGCTTGACGCATCGCAACTCCAATCCGAGCCGCGACCGTGAGGGAGCGCTCTTCTGGTGCGAGCGTCTATTTTCGAGGACGACTCCGCCTTGTGCCTCCGAGCGCAGATCGGACCCCTTCCTCCGCGCTCTCGAAGCTGCGCCTCGCAGTGAACCGAGACCTACTCCCACTCAATCGTGCCGGGGGGCTTGTGCGTGAGATCGTAAAACACGCCCGCGATGCCTGGCACGTGAAGCAACTCCGTAGCGATCCGCTCGCGCAATTCCGCCTTCATCAGCACCGATTGCGCGGTCATCCCGTCCACCGAATCCACCGGGCGCAGCACCACCGAATCGGGCGACTCTGCCGAGCCCAGAGGAATCAGGATCACCGGGAATTGCCAGACCTCGTGGTCGTACCCGGTCTCCTGACTCAGCCGGCGCACGATTCCATCCGCCTTGCGCAACCGCCCCAGCCGCTCCGCCGTCAGCCAACTGGCGCGCACCTGCATCGTCTCCACCGGAACCCGCGTCTCCACCGGCGCGATCACGCGATTCACTCCGCCAATGGCGTTGATCAGCTCCGTGGCGCGCGCATGGTCCAGCACATCGATTACCAGCACCGGCGCGTAGGTTCGCGAATCGCCTTGCACGCCCACCGAATGCACCGGCACGATGAACCCTTCCGCCGTCGGCTGGAGCGGCGCGTCGAACTCCGAGCACAGGCAGCGAATCGCCAGGCCGGGACCCGGGAACGGATGCCGGTCCAGCAGTTCGCCGGCCAGGGAGATCTCGCGCCCCACCGCGCGCACTTCGTCCTTGTAGAAGAATTTGAGCGGCTCCACGATGCGCCCCGCCGCAATCAGCTTCTGAATCCCCGCCACGCGATTGTGATGCGTCTTGATCAGCGCCGCCTTGGCCGTGCCGCCGCTTTCGATGGTGTCCGGATAAATCGTGCCCTGTCCCAGAATCCAGTTCTCGTCCAGCAGCCGCCGCGAGTCGATGATGCGCTCCTGCACCCGCACGAATTCCTCGCCGATGATGTGGCGCTTGCGCTCCGGGTCGGTAACGCCGGCCAGCGCGGTCAGAAACTGTTCTTCGGCGTGCTCCACTGTGAGGTTGCCCATGCGCCGCACGAAATCGGTTTCGCCTTCCCTCATCAAGCCGGTATCCACGTAGACGCCGCGCACGCGATCCGCCCCCAGCGCCCGCGTGCAGAGCGCGAATGCCACGGTCGAATCCACCCCGCCGCTCACGAAGAAGAAGACGCTGCGCGCGCCCACGCACTGGCGGATTTCCTCCTCCAGCATGGGCGCGCGATGCCGCACGTCCCAGTCCTTCCGGCATCCCGAAACGCGAAACGCGAAGTTGGCCAGATACTCCTTGCCGCGCGTGGTGTGGACCACTTCCAGGTGGAACTGCACCGCGTAAAACCCGCGCGCCGGCGCCGCCATGGCCGCCACCGCGCACGTGCCGGTGCGCCCAGCCACCGAGAACCCTTCCGGCACCCGCCCCACCACATCGCGATGGCTCATCCAGACCTGCTGTGTGCCGGCGAGTCCGCCGAACATCGGGTCCGCCGCCTCGTCGAGTTCCAGCGTGGCCAATCCGTATTCGCCCTTCAAGCCCTTGCGGACTTCCCCGCCCAGCAAGTGTGCCATCAGTTGCTGCCCGTAGCAGATGCCGAGCACCGGAATGCCCAGCCGGAAAATGGCCGGATCCACCGTGGGGCTCTCGGGGTCATAGACGCTGCTCGGCCCACCCGAGATGATGAGGCCCTTCGCCGACCCCAGTTCCGCCGCCGGCGTTTCGCTGGCGCGCACCTCCGCGTACACCCCGAGGTCGCGGACCTTCCGGGCGATCAAGTGGCAATACTGCCCCCCCGCATCGAGGACGATAATCTGCGCTGTAGGGTTCAACTTTCGATGTTACCAATTCGGCGGAGGCAACCGCTCCTTCAGAGCCTATGAAAAAACAGCCTGCGCCACCAACGGCAATTCGTTTGCCTGCAATGGTGGGGCGGGCTTCAGCCTGCCAACGCCCGCTTGTGGGCGCATTTTTTCACAGCTTCTCAGGGTCGCGTCCGCTGATTGGAGTTGCGACGCCGCGATCAGCGCCGTCACCGTAAGGAAGCCGTGGCCGCCTTACGCCACCCTCAGCACCAGCACCGCGTTCAGGCCCCCGAAGGCGAACGAGTTGGAGAGCGCGTACTCCACCTGCTGGTGGCGCGCCACATTCGGAATCACGTCGAGGTCGCACTCCGGGTCCGGCTCGCGGAAGTTGGCGGTGGGCGGGAGCACGCCATCGCGCAGCGCAATCGCCGTCGCCAGGCACTCCAGCGCCGCTCCCGCTCCCAACGCGTGGCCGTGCATGGATTTCGTGGAGCTGATCGCCAGCCGGTCCGCATGCGCGCCGAACACCTGGCGGATGGCCGCCGTCTCGGTGACGTCGTTGGCCAGTGTGGCCGTGCCGTGCGCGTTGATATATCCGATCTGCTCCGGCGCCAGTTTGGCGCTGCGCAGCGCCGCCCGCATGGCCCGCGCGGCCCCATCGACGGAAGGCTGCGTAATGTGGCCCGCGTCGGCGCTCATGCCGAATCCCACCAGTTCCGCGTGGATCCGCGCCCCGCGCGCCCGCGCCGCTTCCAGCGGCTCCAGCACGAACATGGCCGCGCCTTCCCCCAGAATCATGCCGCGGCGATCCTTGGAAAACGGCCGGCAGGTGTCGGGAGAAACCACGCGCATGGCCTCCCACGCTTTCAGAATTCCCAAGCTGAACGGCGCTTCGCTGCCGCCTGTGATGGCCAGATCGCTGGTCCCCGAGGCCACCATCTGAAACGCCTGTCCGATGGCGTGCGCGGAGGAAGAGCACGCCGTCGAAATGGTGAAGGCCGGC
>JANYJN010000717.1 GCA_025358475.1 Candidatus Solibacter sp. | reverse complement strand
AACCCTCCATATCCCACCAGGACGATTGTCGCCACCGGCTCTTTCAGCAGGTACGCTACCGCAAAGTAGCTGAGAAACTTCGGCTCCATCTGCCCCGCCAGAAATGCCAGGTTATTGGGGTCGTGATCGGCGTTAATCAGGCGTAGTCCCCGAAGGTAGAGTCCGATGCCGCCGTGAAATCCGTAGACTGCCTCCACCACCAACAGCGCCAGTGCCAGCATGGCGGCAAAAGCTCCCACGGATCGCAAATACGGCAGGTAGTCGAGCGCACCCCGCCCGTCCGGTCGCCCCGCCTGGTGGCAGTTCTTGTACTTTCGTCCGCTCCCGCAGGGACAACGGTCGTCCGGCGATGGCACAAGCTGCCTGGCGGCGGGCGCCGGGGCTTCCGGCAAGAACCTTACCGCGGACAGCAGCAGCACACCCACCACCGGCAACAGAAAAATCGCCGAGAACTTGGCGGTCAACGCCGCCCCCATCGCGAGGCCGCACACGGCCAGCCTCGTAAGTCCCGGACGTTGCACGTACTTCCAAACCGCCAGCAGCAACAAAATGGTGAAGGTCGCACACCCCACATCCGTGGTCACCAGATACGAATGCGCGATCAGGGTGGGGTCGCTCGCGAACAGGAAGACCGCGCCCAACGCCGCCCCAGCCCCCACCAGTTCGCGCCCCCACACGAATAAAAGCACTCCCAGCAATATTGCCACCGCCATCATCGGCAGGCGTGCCCTCAACAGGTTACGATCCAGGTCACCCGCCCTTAAGATCTGGCTGCCCACCTCGCTTTGGTAGGCCAGATTGCCATTCAATAGGTCTCGCGTCGCCACGCCGGCCGGCAAGTGGAGGCCCGAGAGCTTCAGCCCGAGGCCGCTCAGTTCTTTGATCAACGGAGGATGCTGCAAGTTGGCGCGAAAGATCCCGGTCTCCACATAGGAGAGGCCCGCGAAAATGTGGGGAGGTTCATCGGCGACCGGGCTCTTCACCAGGCTGGCGAAGAAGATTTGGAGGAAATATACGACCAGCAGCGCGCAGGCTGCCAGCCACACGCGACCTGGTGCGGGGTTTGGCCGCTGCATCACCGGTAGGTTAACACGTGCCTGTCTCGCTCTCCTGTCAGGCGGACCCGCTCTGTGCCGAACACCGGACCCTTGTTATACTGGCACTCCGAGCCTTGCGAAAACCCAAATCACCGGTCCTGAGCAACTCACCGTCAAACCCGCCACCCGGCGGCAACCCATCCGCGGGCTGGGCCCGGCTCGGCCTTTGCGCCCTGGCTCTAATTGCCTACGCAAATTCCTTCGGTCTGGGGCTGACCACCGATGCTCGCTCCATCATCACCAGCGACGTTCGGATTCGTTCGGCCAGCGCGGCCAACCTAAGCCAAATCCTCAACCACGACTACTGGTGGCCCATGTCGGCCGACCGATTGTACCGCCCGGTGACGCTGGTTTCGTTCCTGTGGAACTATGCGGTAGCGGGCAACGGCGAAAACGCCGCCGGATATCATGGCGCCAATTTCCTGCTGCACGCCATCAACGTGCTGCTGGTCTACGAACTGGCGTTGCTGCTCTTCGGGCGCCGCCGCGAGCCGGCCTTCTTCGCCGCCGGGCTTTGGGCGGTCCACCCCATCAATACGGAGTGCGTCACCAATGTCGCCGGCCGGGCCGATCTGCTGGCTGCCATGGCGGTGCTGGCGGGGCTCCTGCTCTACACTCGCATGATCGCCTGGACCGGCGGCCGGCGGTGGTTGGCCGAGGCCGGATTGTTCGCCATCGCGACCTTGGGAGAGTTTTCGAAAGAGAATGCCGCCGTGCTGGCAGGCGTGCTGCTGCTGTGGGATCTCAGCTTCGGAATCGGCCCGTGGCGGGAAGGGCTCTGGCGACGGATTCCCGCCTACGCCGCGGCCACGGCTGCATTACTATTGCTCTGGTGGATGCGGCTGCGGATTTTTAGCCCTCTGCCCTGGCCGGAGTCGCCGTACGTAGCCAATCCGCTAATCGGAGCCGGCTTCTGGGCCGCGCGCCTGACGGCGCTCAAAGTCATCGGTCTGGATTTGTGGCTGCTGGCATGCCCGATCGGACTCTCTTCGGACCGCTCGTTCAACCAGATTCCGCTCGCCGGCGCGCTGGACGTCGCCGCGTGGGCGGCGCTTCTTATGGTCTCCGGCTGTCTGGCATTGGCAGTAGCCCGGCGCCGGCGCGATCCGTTGATTTTCTGGAGCGCGGGGTTCGCCGGGCTGACCCTGCTGCCCACTTCCAACCTGCTGTTCCCCATCGGAACCATCATGGCAGAGCGGTTTCTGTATCTGCCGTGCATTGCCTTCGCAGTGGCGCTGGTGGCGCTCGCTTTCCGGTACTGTCCGCCCGTTGCCGCGCGCATCGCCCTGGCGATACTCCTGGCTTTCTGGACGGGCCGCACTCTGATGCGCAATCCCGCCTGGAACAATAACCTTACCTTGGCGCAGGCCGATGTCGAAACCGCGCCGGCGAGCTTCGGCCTGCACGAACACCTGGCTGCCGCGCTGTTTGAGCAGGATCCCCAACGCAATCTGGAGCGCGCCATCCACGAGGGCGAAACGGCCTGGCGGATCTTGAGCGTATTGCCCCGGCAGTGGCAGTTTCAGCCAACGCCGGCCAATTTGGGGGCCTACTACCGTTTCAAAGGCGACGCCCTGGGTGGTGCCGCCACGCCCCAAGGGCGCGAGTGGCACGAGAAGGCTCTGGCGATCCTGCAGCAGGCCAGGGAAGTGGCCCGCGCCGCCGAGAAGAGCTACGACGAAGCGCAACTGGCTCACCACAAGCCCCTCGGCAAGCGCATCGCGTTTCGCGATGTGTATTTCAACCTGGGCGCCGTCTACGCGCTGCTCGGACGATACCCCGAGGCCCTCGAAGCCTACCGGTACGGCCGGCTCCTGGACCCGGGCTCCACCGATCCTTACGACGAGTTGGCCGCCGTTTATCAGGCCGAGGGCGATGCTGGACGGGCCGCCATCATGCTCCACGAGAAAAACTTGCTTGAGGGTTATCGCCCACAGACCTGGGACGCGTTAAAGAAACTGTACGATGGCCTCGGGGAGGCACCGTGCGCCTTCCCTGCCCTGCGTGGCGGCGCGGAGCTCGATTTCAACTGCGCGCGCGTGAAAAGCGATGTCTGTCAGGCGGCGGCTGACCTCTCCCGCATGTGGACGGAAGCCAGGAACCCCGAGCGCGCGGCTGCGCTGCGCCTAATGGCGCCGGTGTGCCCGTAGGACAGGCCTCCTGGCCTGTTGTGATGGGCCTTCGGCCCGCGAAATCCCATGAAAAACTGGGATCATGGCAAAGGTGGGAGCGGTGAGGTCGTTTGGACAGTGGAGAAGTTGAGGTCGTCGGCCTGTTTGACCCTGGA
>JANYJN010000649.1 GCA_025358475.1 Candidatus Solibacter sp. | reverse complement strand
CGCGCCTTGCAGGTGAAGACCGGCAGGGCGTCCATCACGCATTCCGCGGCGTTCGTCGCGCTGTTGCCGCGCGATCACTACAACAACTTCTCGGCGCTCATCTATCAGAATCTGGGCACCACGCTAGCGCCCATTATCAGTCTGTTCGGGGGCTTGGTTCCGCAAGGCCGCGGCCCGCAGGCCAATGTGATGCAGAGTCTGGGCAACATGAAATCCACCCTGATCGCCGCTTACGGAGAGCCGGACCGCATCAGCGTCGCCACCAGCGGCAACCTGATGGGGATAAGCTTGAGCAACCTGATCACCGGTAACCTGCAGAATGCCATCCCGTTCACGCAATTCATGGGAACACGGGACCGCGCACCTGCGTTTAAATAGTTGAATGGACCCCGTCATAGAGCTGGATGGCCTGGAAGTCCGCTTCGGCAACCGCACCATCCTGAAAAACCTGAAAGCCAAGCTCACGGGGCGATCCATCGGCCTGCTGGGGCCCAACGGAGCCGGTAAGAGCACCCTGATCAACACCCTGCTGGGCTTTCACAAGCCATCGTCCGGCACCGCGCGCGTCTTCGGCCGCGATGTGCGCACGCAGGTGCGCGAGGTGCGCGGCCTGATCGGCTACATGCCGGAGAACGACGCCTTCATCGCTAAGATGAGCGGCGTGCGTTTTGTCCGCCTGATGGCCGAGCTCTCCGGCGTACCGGCAGAGCAGGCGCTGGAACGCGCGCATGAAGCGTTCTTCTATGTCGGCCTCGGCGAAGTTCGTTACCGCGAGTTGGGCACTTACTCTCTAGGCATGAAGCAGGCCGCCAAACTGGCGCAAGCCATCGCGCACGGGCCCAAGGTGCTGTTTCTAGACGAGCCCACCAACGGGTTGGACCCGCCCGCGCGGCTGCGCATGATCGCGCTGATTCAGGAGATCCGCGACCGCGGCGATCTGCACCTGATCCTTTCCTCGCACCTGTTGCACGACGTGGAGGAGTGCTGCGATGAGGTGCTGATCCTAAAGGACGGCAATATCGCCGCGTTCTGCAATCTGGAGGAAGAGCGCCGCGCCAACCGCCGCTTCCTGGAAGTGGAAACGCGCGGCGGCGTCAATGGCGCCTTCGCCGAGGCAGTCGAAAAACTCGGGTGCGAGACCGCTAGCGGCGCGCAGGGCCGCCTCAAGCTGATTCTGCCCGACGGCCTCGAAGTTCGCCAACTGTACCAGATCGCAGCCGACCAGAACGTACAGATCCGCCGGCTCAACCACAAACGCGATTCGCTGGAAGACATCTTCCTCAAAGCCATGGAGACCGCCGATGGCCGTCTATAAGAAAACCTACCGGCCGTACGACGGCGCGCTGACGCCTTCCCTCACGCGCTTCCTGGTGATTCCGCGCTATGCCTTCGAGGAGATGCGCAAATCGCGCTTCCTTACTATCTTCTTCCTGGCGAGCTTCATCTATCCGGTGATCGCGGCCCTGATCATCTACGTGCAACACAACATCAGCGCGCTCAACTTGCTGGGTGTGCAGGGCGCCAACAGGCTGATCTCCATCAATACCACCTTCTTCCTGAATTTCCTGGGCTGGCAGAGCATGCTGGCGCTGTTCCTGGCGGCGTTCACCGGTCCCGGACAGGTCTCGCCCGACTTGGCCAACAACGCCCTCTCGCTGTACCTGGCGCGCCCCTTCTCGCGCGTGGAGTATGTGCTCGGCAAGATGTGGATCCTGGTGGTGCTGATGTCGCTGATGACCTGGGTCCCCGGCCTGCTGCTTTTCCTGCTGCAATCCTACCTGGAAGACGGCTGGGGCTGGATGCACGCGAACTCCAGCCTGGCGGTGGGCCTGTTCTTCGGATCATGGGTCTGGCTGCTGATCCTCGCCCTGATGGCGCTGGCGCTCTCGGCTTGGGTGAAGTGGAAGCCCGCCGCGGGCGCCCTGATGTTCGGCGTCTTCTTCGTGGCCGCCGGGTTCGGCGTGGCCATCAACGGCGTACAGCGCACCAGGTGGGGACACCTGTTCAATATCAGCGCGCTCATCGGCTCGGTCTGGGTGCATCTCTTCGGCGCCGACCCGGCGGTCAATAACGGTGGCGTCTTCTTCCGCATACCGCAAGGCGAGGAGCTTCCGCTGTGGTGCTGCTGGGCGGCGCTGGCTGTGCTCTGCCTGGTCTGCCTTTTCATGCTGACGCGCAAGATCCGCGGCGCGGAGGTGGTGCGTTGAGTGGCGCATTGAACGGCGCATTGAACAACAGCCTGATCACCTTCGCCAATGTCTCGCGCTTCTACGGGGAAGTGCTCGGCGTCAACAAGGTCAGCCTGACCATCCCGCCCGGCGTCACCAGCCTGGTGGGCCCCAACGGCAGCGGCAAGACCACGCTGATGAA
>JANYJN010000547.1 GCA_025358475.1 Candidatus Solibacter sp. | reverse complement strand
CGGGCTTTGTTGTGCGCAGCAGCGGTACCAGGACTGCCGTACGCATGACCTCGCACCGTTTCCGCATCGCAGACATACTCGCGACTCCCATCATTCAAACCGCCCTCGCGTAAGTCCCCGCAACATTTTCCAATCGAAGGATGAGCATGAAACTGCAAATTGGACCCTAGTGGTATGCGGCGCAAATAGAGCGCCTTATCCAGAGCACCGTGAAGCGGGCGTCACACCTGCCATGCCGGTATTCATACGGCATTCTTCGAAGAACGTCGGCAAGGACGCCGACGTGGCAACCTGAAAGGTCGCTCCACAAATGCAGCCCGATAATCTGCCGGGAGTCCATAAAACGTACTATTTGCGCCGCACTACCCTAGATACCTTCGAATTAGTCGCGTGATCTGCGCCCGCCTCAGTCCCGTCATTTTCCCGATGTACGCGCGAATCCACCCGCGTTCCTTCTTGCTGAGTCGTGCGTACGCCTGTGCCACCACGACGCGTTCTGTCGAGGCGTAAATCTGCCCCCGCCCTTGCCCGGCGAATTCGATTTCGCCGCTCGATTCCAGAAACTCCCGGAGTTGTTGTTGGCTTAAATGTTCGGCATTCTGCATCTTCACGCCGCATTGGAATCAACTCCGGTCTCATGCCCATCTTGCATTGGACAATTCTCCCGGGGCGACAGGACGCAATGCCACTACAATATGATGCATGTCGAAATCGCGCAGGCAATTCCTGAATCGCGCCTCCGTGGCCCTGATGGCCGCGGCCGCCGCATGCCGCCGTGCCGCCCAAAACCCCACCGGGCCGCCGGCCGGTGCACCGCCCGCCTTCGGCACCGCGCCGCCCGTGGGACCCCCCGTGTCGCCCGCCACCTTCGCCGAAGCCGAGAAACTGGTCCAGGTGCCGCTCAGCCCAGCCGCCCGGCAAATGGCAGCCGGCAACTGGAGCAGGCAAATCGCGCCGGTCTACGAACGCCGCACCGGGCCGCGCAAGCTCTCGCTCGACGCTTCCGTAGCACCGGCGTCGCGCTGGGATCCGGTATTGCCCGGTCAGCCCTCGGGGCCGTCAGGCGATCGATTCCTCGGTAGCCCGGCCGGCGCGGGCCCGCTGCCCGCCAACGATCAGGACATTGCCTTCGCTCCGGTGACGCTACTGGCGCACTGGGTGGAGACGCGAAAGCTCACCTCCGAACGCCTCACGCGCATTTATCTGGACCGCCTGGAGCGCTTCGATCCCAAGCTGCGCTGCGTCATCACGCTGACCCGCGACCTGGCGCTGGCGCAGGCGAAACAGGCGGATCTGGAGATCGCCGCCGGCAAATATCGCGGCCCGCTCCACGGCATTCCCTGGGGCGCCAAGGATCTGGTGGATACCGCCGGCATCCGGACCACCTACGGCGCCGAGCCGTTCCTGCACCGTGTGCCCGCCCAGGACGCCGCCGTGGTCCACCGCCTGCACCAGGCAGGCGCCGTGCTGGTGGCCAAACTGAGCATGGGTGCGATGGCGCTCAACGACATATGGTTCGGCGGCCAGACGATGAATCCGTGGCTGCTGGAAGAAGGCGCATCCGGCTCTAGTGCCGGTCCCGGCGCCGCCACCGCCGCCGGCCTGGTGGCCTTCGCGATCGGCAGCGAGACCGAAGGCAGCATCGTCAGTCCCGCCATGCGCTGCGGCATCACCGGCCTGCGGCCCACCTATGGACGCGTGCCGCGCACCGGCGCCATGACCCTGTGCTGGTCGCTCGACAAGCTGGGCCCCATGACGCGCTCGGTGGAGGACGCCATGTTGGTGCTGCATGCCATCTCGGGCCCCGACCCCGGCGATGTGTCCAGCCGGCCCAGCCGCCTGGACTTCGACGCCGCCGCTGGGGTACGCGGGCTGCGCGTCGGCTACTTCCCGGGCTGGATGAAGGAGAGCCCGGCCACTGGGGTGGACCGCATCGCATTGCAGGCCGCCGCCCCGCTGGGCATGGTCCCCGTCGAGGTGGCGCTTCCCGACTGGCCGTATGGCTCGCTCAACCTGATTCTGTTCGCCGAAGCCGCCGCCGCTTTCGAGGAACTCACGCTGAGTGGCGGCGTGGACCGGCTCAAGGTGCAGGTTCCCGACGCCTGGCCCAACATCTTCCGCCAGGCACGCTTCCTTTCCGCCGTGGATTTCGTCCAGGCGGACCGCTTGCGCCGCGCCGTCGCCCTGGAGATGGCCCGCATCTTTAACCAAGTGGACCTGCTGCTGGTGCCTTCGCTGCGCGACGAAATGCTCACCATCGGCAACTTCACGGGACATCCATCGCTCACATTCCGCGCGGGATTCGTCGAAGTGGGCGAGGCGCGCAGCGATTGGGCGCCAAACCCCGCCAAGCCTCTCCCCAAATTCTCGCCGCCGCGCCGCGTGCCCCACGGCGTCACGCTGATCGGCCGTCTTTTCGATGAGGGCACGCTGGCCCGTGCCGGCATGGCTTTCGAGCGGGCCTTGAATGTGGCTGGTGAGCGGCCGGCGGGATTCTAGCTTATCTACAGATGTAGCTAGTTTCTGTCGCGGAACTCGGTCTTCGCCGCGGTTGTAGCAAATGATCCCGAAGTATGGTTGCGCCGTGTGGTGCATTCCAATATCCTGGAGGTTCCCTTTATGTCTACGAAAATTCCCATCACGGTCGCCCACGGCGACGGCATCGGTCCGGAAATCATGGACGCCACGCTCCGAATATTGGAGGCGGCGGGCGCCCCTCTCGAGATCGAGACCAT
>JANYJN010000695.1 GCA_025358475.1 Candidatus Solibacter sp. | reverse complement strand
GAAATTCCCAACCACAGCCACACAGCAATCCGCGTCATGCTACTTGTAGTGTACAGTCTGTTAGAAGGATGCATCGCCTATTACTGGTCTTCTTCGCGGCTCTTCTGGTGGCAGCCGGACCTGGCGCCGCCGTGCGCTTTCGCAATGTGGCCGGGGCTGCGGGCCTGCGTTTCACCATCGATAACGATCCCACGCCCGGGAAGCGCATGATCGAAACCATGGCCGGTGGTCTGGCGGTTTTCGACTATAACAACGATGGCCGGCCCGATATCTTTTTCACCAACGGCGCCGCCGGGCTGGCCATGAATAAGGACGCACCGAAGTATTGGAATCGCCTGTTCCGCAACGACGGCAACTGGAAGTTCACCGACGTCACCGCCGAAGCCGGCGTCGCGGGAAAGGGCTATGGCATGGGAGCGGCGGCGGCCGATTTTGACAACGACGGCAACGTCGATCTTTTTGTCGCCAACGTCGGCGGCAGCACGCTCTACCGCAATCTGGGCAACGGCAAGTTCCAGGACGTCACCGCCGCGGCAGGCATTCGCGATGACTTGTGGGCCGTGGCCGCGGTTTGGTTTGACTACGACAACGACGGCCTGCTGGACCTATGGGTGACGCATTACGCCAAGTGGCCCGCCGCCATGGACCGCTTCTGCGGCGATAGGGAAAAGGGAGTGCGCGTCTACTGCCACCCTAAGTACTTCCAGGGCCTGCCCAATTCCCTGTACCACAATCTGGGCAACGGCAAGTTCGAAGACGTCAGTGTGAAATCTGGCGTGGCGCAGCACCCGATGCGTGGCATGGGCGTAGCCATTGGCGACTACGACGGCGATGGCTTCATGGACGTCTTCGTCACCAACGACAACGCCCCCAACTGCTTGTTCCGCAATCTGGGCAACGGCAAGTTCGAGGAAGTGGGCCTGGTAGCCGGAGTGGCGCTGATGGACAGCGGCAAGCCCGTGGCCAGCATGGGCGCCGACTTCCGCGACTACGACAACGACGGCTGGCCAGACCTCTTCCTGGCCGATCTTTTCAACGAGACCTTCCCGGTCTTTCGCAACACGGGTAAGGGCGACTTCCGCGATGCCGGCTACGCCACACGTATCGGTCCCCGGAGCGCGAAGATGAGCGGCTGGGGCGTCGGCCTGTTCGATTTTAATCTGGACGGTTGGAAAGATCTCTTCTATTCCCGCGCCCATGTCAACGACTTGGTGGAGCAGTTCGAACCGACGCGCTACCGGCAGCCTAACGCCATTTTCATCAATGAGAAGGGCATCTTTCGCGACGGCTCCGCCGAGGCCGGCCCGGATTTCCAGGTGCCGCGCTCGCACCGCGGCCTGGCCTTTGCCGACTTCAACGGCGACGGCAAGATCGACGCCGTGGTATCGGCCCTGATGGAGCCAGCCGAACTTTGGGAGAACATCACGGAGACGGACGGCGACTGGCTGATCGTCAAGCTTCAAGGGGTGCGGGCCAACCGCGACGGCATCGGTGCGCGGTTGAAGTGGGGCGGGCAGTGGAACGTGATGACGACCAGTATCGGATATGCGTCCTCCGGCCACTTCGGCGTACACTTCGGCGTGCCCAAGGGACAGGGCGCGGACACGCTGGAGATCTGGTGGCCAGGTGGCGGGAAACAGTTGGTTACCGGGGTGAAGCCGCGGCAGGTGCTAGTGGTGCGCCAGGCGCCGTAGACACTTCAGTCGCGGGCGCGGCAGCCGAATCGGTAATCTCCATGCCAGTGCGGCTGGCGCCATTCGCACCGTGCGCTTTCGCGCGCGAGTGGAGTTTCACCACTATCGTCCTTGAGACATCACCACCCGAAGAATGTTATTGATGCGCGTGGAATAGCCGGCACCGTATTGTTGAAGCCATTCGAATACGTCGGCATCCAGGCGCACCGCCACCAGTTTCTTTGGAGGAGGGCGGAACGGGGAAAGCTGCTTATCGGTGAGCGCCGGAATATCGGAATAGTCGAGCTGAGAAACGCCCGCGCGTTTCTGCCTCCTGCCAACGCAGCCTAACGCCGCGTTCTGGCGTTCAGTAAGAGGCTTGTTCCAGATAGATTTTGCACTCACGCTGATCTGCTTCTCGAGCCGAGACGATGCGGATAACTTCTTCGCCATTTGGTTTGTCCTCACGATATACATGCACTACGAGCAGCGCAGCCTTTCGTACAGCACCGATCCCGTGCCAACGCTGTTCACCGTCGACCACGCGGTCTTTGCGAAGCATCGGACCTGGATCGGCGAATACGCGCGATGCTGTCTCAAAATCGATGCCAGCGTGCTTCTCTTGGCTCGACTGGTTCTTGTCTGCCGCCCATTCGAAGCGCATGTTGTTATACATAACGTATAACACATCCTCGGAGGCTCGTGCCGGCGGGAAAACGCGGGGCCCTTGACATGAAACGCGCGCCCAATTAAAGGTAAAGATGCCTGAATATCTTTTAAAAGGAGAAGTCATGGCACTATCTCTCGAAGAGCAGAGTTTCGCGGACCGCACGATTACGGCGCATGCCGGCCGGCCCGGCGCCCTGCTCGGCATCCTGGAGCGAGTCCAGGAACATCATCCGCATAAATTCCTATCGTCGGAAATCCTGGAGTACGTGGCGGCCAAGACCGATGTGCCGCTCTCGCAACTGTATTCCGTGGTGACCTTTTACGCCCTTTTCAATCTGGAGCCGCAGGGCGACCACACCATCTGCATCTGCCGTGGGACCGCCTGCCATACGCGCGGGTCGCGCAGCCTGTTGCAGCGGTTGCGCCTGGAACTTGGTCTTCCCGAGGAGAGCGAGGACGGCGCGGACAAGCTCTGCATGACCACACCCGACCGCAAATACTCCTTGCGCACGGTGGCCTGCTTTGGCCAGTGCGCGCTGGCCCCCGTCGTGGAAGTGGACCACGCCATTTTCGGACACATGAACGAGCAGACGCTGCACCGTGAAGTGGAGCACCTGACAAAGGAGAAGAAGAAGTGACCCGTATTCAGGATTTCGGCTCGTTCAATGCGGTGCGTGAAGCCGGCATGGGGAAACTGCTCCCCGCGCGGCCGCGCATCGGCGTGGGCATGGGGACGTGCGGCAAAGGCAACGGCGCCGAGGGCGTGTATCATGCGTTCGCCGAAGCCATCAGCCAGCAGGGCCGCGACGTGCGCCTGGCCTCGGTGGGGTGCTTCGGTTTCTGCGCGCAGGAACCGCTGGTCAACGTGCGCATTCCCGGCCGCCCGCTGGTGATTTTGCGCCGCGTGCAGGCGAGCGACGTTCCGCGCATCCTGGACGATCTGGCGGCGGGCTCGATTACCGAAGGCCTCGCTCTCTGCAAGATCGAGGAGTGGGACCATCTGACCGCGCGCATCGTCTACGGGCAGGGTTATCCCAACATCCCCTCCTGGCAGAGCATTCCGTTCTTCAAACCGCAGAAGAAGATCGTGCTGCGCAATTGCGGCTTGATCTCGCCGGACGATATCGAGGAGTACATCGCCATCGGAGGTTACCAGGCGCTCTACAAAGTGCTGATCGACGCCAATCCGGAGGTGGTGATCGAGCAGATCAAGGCGGCCAAACTGCGCGGGCGCGGGGGCGCGGGTTTCCTGACGGGCCTGAAGTGGGAATTCCTACGCAAAGCCGTGTCCGACGAGAAGTACGTAGTCTGCAATGCCGACGAAGGCGACCCGGGCGCTTACATGAACCGCAACGAGATCGAAAGCGATCCGCACTCGCTGCTGGAAGGCATGATCATCGGCGCCTACGTGATGGGCGCCGCCGAGGGCATCGTCTATATCCGCGCCGAGTATCCGCTGGCGGTGCACCGGCTGACACGCGCCATCGAACAGGCGAGGCAATCCGGCATCCTAGGCGACAACTGCCTGGGACGCGGTTTCCGCTTCGATATCCGGCTGGTGGAAGGGGCGGGCGCGTTCGTCTGCGGGGAAGAGACGGCGCTGATCGCGTCGCTGGAAGGCTACGCGGGACGCCCGCGGCCGCGGCCGCCGTTCCCGGCGCAGAAAGGACTTTACGACAAGCCCACGAACATCAACAACGTGGAGACCTGGTACAACATCGCGCCCATCGTGTCGAAAGGGCCGGCCTGGTTCAGCGAAATCGGCAGTACCAAGAGTGCCGGCACGAAGGTGTTCTCGCTGGTCGGCAAGATCAACAACACGGGCCTGGTGGAAATGCCGCTGGGCACGCCGCTGAAGACGTTCATCTACGACGTGGGCGAAGGCTGCGGCGATGGCAAGCACGTCAAGGCCGTACAGACCGGCGGCCCCTCGGGCGGATGCATCCCGCAGGAGATGTTCGATACTCCGGTGGACTATGAGACGCTGGCGCAACTCGGCTCCATCATGGGATCGGGCGGCATGGTGGTGATGGATGAAGACAACTGCATGGTGGATGTGTCGCGCTACTTCATCGAATTCACCCACTCGGAATCCTGCGGCAAGTGCATACCGTGCCGCGTGGGGCTGGACAAATCGCTGCGCATTCTGAATGCGTTCACGCGCGGGCGCGCCACCGAAGCCGATCTCGACCGGCTGGACGAGATGGGGCGGATGATCCGCGACACCTCGCTCTGCGGCCTGGGACAGACGGCGCCCAACCCGCTATTGACCACCATGCGTCATTTCCGCCACGAGTTCCTGGACCACATTCGCGCCAAACGTTGCCGCGCGGGCGTGTGCGACGACCTGGCGTTGTCGCCGTGCGAAAACAGTTGCCCGCTGCACATGAATATCCCGCGCTTCCTGCAACTCTATAAGGAGGGCCGCATTGAGGATGCGTTCGAAGCGGTGGTGATGGATAACCCGCTGCCGGGGTCCACGGGCCGGGTTTGCCAGCACCCCTGCGATAACCGCTGCCGGCGGCGCACACTGGATTCGGCGGTCAACATGCGCGAGGTACACCGCACCATCGCCGACTCCATCTACCAAACGGACCGCTTCGACGCGCTGGCGGCGCGCATTGTGGCGCGCAAACTGCCGCCGACGGAGCGTAAAGTCGCGGTAGTGGGCGGCGGCCCCACGGGGCTGGCCGCGGCATTTTACCTGGCGCTGCTGGGGCACGAGGTCACGGTCTACGAATCCAACCCGGAGCCCGGGGGCATGCTGCGCTACGCGCTGCCGGAATACCGGCTGCCGCGCGCTGTGATCCGCAGCGAGGTGGAGTTGATCCGGCGCCTCGGGGTGGAGTTCCAGTGCGGTGTCGCGGTGGGCACCGATATCACACTCAACGATTTGGACAACCAGTACAACGCGGTATTCCTGGCGATTGGGACGTGGAAGGAAGCCTGGGTGTATCTGCCCGGCACGGAGTTGAAGGGAGTCATCCCCGCCCTTCTATTCCTCGAAGCCGTAGCAAAGGAGGAGCCGGTCCGTTTGGGCCGGAAAGTGGCCATCATCGGCGGCGGAAATGCGGCCATCGATTCCGCGCGCACGGCGCTCCGCATGGGTGCGGAGGTGACCGTGATCTATCGTCGCGAGCGCAAGGACATGCCGGCCATCCGGGAGGAAACGGATGCGGCAGAGGAGGAGGGCGCGAAGTTCTTTTTCCTGGCCACGCCGCACCGCATCGTGGGCGACGAGGAAGGCAACGTCAAGGGCATGGAAGTGGTGAAGACACGCCTGGGCGAGTTCGATTCCTCGGGCCGGCGCCGGCCGGTGCCGACGGAAGAGATCCGCCGCCTGGAATGCGACACCGTGATTTTGGCGGTGGGCGAAACCGTGGACCAGGATTTCCTGCGCGCCAGCGGTCTGCGCATCAAGGAGAACGGCACGTTGGAAGTGGACCGCTACACGATGGAAACCAGCCGCAGCAAGTTTTACGCGGGCGGCGACCTGATCAGTGGCGCGAGCAACGTGAGCAACGCGATGGGCTACGGAAAGAAGGCCGCGCGCAAGATGGACCAGCGTCTGATGGGCACGTATCGCTGGGACAAGATCGACCCCAGCTTTGTGTACAGCAACGCGCCTCCTGGGGAACCGAGCACCAGCCAGCGGCATAACCTGGAAGAGCTGCCGGCGCGGGAACGCGTGGAGAGTTTCGCGGAGACCATGATCTCTCTGAGCGACGAAGAAACTCTGGATGAAGCCTCGCGATGTCTGCGATGCGATGTCAAGGACCATCACTAAATATGCCGACCCGGGAGCTCACTGAAAAGCGCGAGAGCGCGACCAGGGGGTCGCGCGCGGACGTGGGCGTCCGCCCCACTTTGGGAGCAAGGAGAAATCCGCATGCCTGAAAACATCTCAATTCGAATCGACGGGGAGTACGTCGCCGCCCAGGAAGGGCAGACCATCCTCGAAGTCGCCCGCGCGGGAGGCAAGTACATCCCGACGCTGTGCTGGCTGGCCGGCACTTCGTCGGTGGGCGCCTGCCGCCTTTGCATCGTGGAGGTCTCCGGTGTAGGCCGGCTGCTGCCCGCCTGCACGACTCCAGTGCAAGACGGTATGAGTGTCACCACGACTTCTGAAAAATTGACGCAGTACCGGCGGATTGCGATCGAGTTCCTTTTTAGCGAACGCAACCACGTGTGCGCGGTCTGCGTTTCCAACAACCATTGCGAGTTGCAGGCGATGGCGCAGAAGTTGGGGGTGACCAGCGTACGCTATCCGTACGCTTACCCGAAGCTGGGGGTGGACGTGTCTCATCCGCGCTACGTGCTGGACCACAACCGCTGCATCCTGTGCACGCGCTGCGTTCGGGTGTGCACGGAGGTGGAAGGGGCGCATGTGTGGGACGTGAGTGGGCGCGGCATCCGCAGCATGATTGTGTGCGACATGAACCGCCCCTGGGCGCAAGCTTCGAGTTGCACCAACTGCGGTAAGTGCGTGCAGGTGTGCCCCACCGGGGCGCTGGCGGAAAAGGGATTCGCGGTGGACGAAATGGTGAAACAAGATCATAATATGACGCGCCTGACCGCCAGGCGAGGAGGTCATTCATGAAGAAGGTCAGGCTTGCCACGGTGTGGCTGGACGGCTGTTCCGGCTGCCACATGTCGCTGCTAGATATCGATGAGGCCATCCTGGCGATCGCCAAGCGGGTAGACGTGGTCTACGGGCCGCTGGTGGATGCGCAGGAGTTTCCCAAGGCGGTGGACGTGACGCTGATCGAAGGCGCCGTCAGTTCGCAGGACGATCTGGAGAAGGTGCACACCATCCGGCGGTGGAGCAAGCTGGTGGTGGCGCTGGGCGATTGCGCGGTGACGGGCAACGTGCCGTCCATGCGCAACTCGCACCCGGCACGCAAGATGCTGGAGCGCATCTATGTGGAAGGCGTACAGACAAACCGCGGCGTCCCCGTCGATGGAGTCCCCGCGTTGTTGCGCCAGGCGGTGCCGGTCCACGAAGTGATCAAGGTGGACCTGCATATTCCCGGCTGTCCTCCGGCGCCCGCTTCGATCGCCTACGCGCTGGGAGAGTTATTAGAGGGCCGGATGCCGGACCTGGCATCGAAAGTGAAATTCGGGTAGGAGCCATCTCATGAGAAAACTTGTCATCGACCCCGTCACACGCATCGAAGGGCACGCCAAGATCGATATCTACCTGGACGATGCGGGCCATGTGACCGACACGCACTTTCACGTGACGCAGATGCGCGGCTTCGAAAAATTCACCGAAGGCCGGCCGTTTTATGAGATGCCGGCGATCACGGCGCGGATCTGCGGCATCTGCCCGGTGAGCCATCTGCTGGCGTCGGCCAAAGCCTGCGACGCGATCATGGCCGTGGCCCCGCCGCCCGCCGGGGTGAAACTGCGCGAGTTGATCCACTGCGCACAGTTTGTGCAGAGCCACGCATTGAGCTTCTTCCACCTTTCGGCGCCAGACCTGCTGCTTGGCTTCGACAGCGACCCCGCGCACCGCAACATATTCGGCCTGATCGAACAGAATCCGGACATGGCGCGCGCTGGCGTGGCGCTGCGAAAGTTCGGCCAGGAGATCATACAGGGGCTGGCGCAAGAGCGCGTGCACCCCTCGTGGATCGTCCCCGGCGGCGTCAACGCCCCGCTCGATAGCGGGGTGCGCGACCGCATTCTTGCAGGACTGCCGGCCGCGCGGGCGCTGGCTGAGCGAACCCTCGCGTACTTCAAAACCGTACTGGATCAGTTCGAGGAGGAGATCGCGAATTTCGGAACCGCGCCCACAATGTACGCGGGCCTGGTTGACCCTAGCGGCGGCCTGCAATGGTATGACGGCCTGCTGAAATTCCGCGATGCCGCCGGCGCCACGGTGGCCACGGATATCCCCGCGCGCGACTACACCCAGTACATCGGCGAGGCGGCGATGCGCGATTCCTACTTGAAGGCGCCCTACTACAAGCCCATCGGCTACCCCGACGGCGTCTACCGGGTGGGTCCGCTGGCGCGGCTGAATGTGGCGGACATGTTCGGCACACCGGAGGCCGACCGCGAACTGGCCGAGTTCCGGCAGCGCTACGGGCCGATGGTCCACAGCGCGTTCCACTTCCACTACGCGCGCCTGATCGAACTGCTGCACGGCTTAGAGAAGATCGAAGTGCTGCTGAACGATCCCGAGATCCTGAACAAGCACGTGCGGTCGCGGGCGAGCGTGAATTCGCTGGAAGGCGTGGGGGTGATCGAGGCGCCGCGCGGCGTGTTGATCCATCACTATAAGGTGGATGAAGAGGGCGCTATCAAATGGGTGAACCTGATTGTGGCCACCGGGCACAATAACCTGGCGATCAACGCCAGCGTGAAGCAGGTGGCGCAGCACTTCATCGACGGCGAGCATTTCAAGGAAGGGATGTTGAATCGCGTGTCGGCGGTAGTGCGCGCGTACGACCCGTGCCTGAGTTGCTCGACTCACGCCAACGGCATGCCGGCGCTGCAACTGGTGCTACGGGGGCCGGACGGGCGAGTGATTTCGACGGAGGGTTAGCGAGAGACACTTCAGACTTGAGAGGGGAGTCTTGCGGAAAGCGTTGCGGCGGCCGGGGCTTAGGGCGCTTAGAATTCGAGGGATGCGGTTCAACGCAGAGACGCAGAGTGCGCAGAGGAAGCGCAGAGAAAACAGGAGAGAAAAGTCAAAGGCAAATGAGAGCGCGATTAGAATAGAGAGTTGACACCCCTTATCGAACTGGAAAACGTGACGGTGCGGCGTGAGGAGCGGATTGCGTTGGACGGTGTCACGCTCTCTATCGCGCAGGGCGAACATGTGGCGATTCTGGGGCCCAACGGGTGCGGCAAATCGACGCTGATCAAGCTGATTTCGCGCGACCTGTACCCGGTGCTGAAGACCGAACCCTGGGCGCTGCGCATCCTGGGGCGCGACAAGTGGCGACTGTTCGACCTGCGGCATCACCTGGGCATCGTGTCCAACGACTGGATGCAGATGTGCACGCGGGACTACTCGGGCTACGAGATCGCGCTTTCCGGGTTTTTCGGCAGTGTGGGGATATGGCCGCATTACGCGGTGACGGCGGAGATGGAGCGCAAGACGCGCGAGGTGCTGGAGTTGCTGGAGATTTCGCACCTGGCGGGGCGCAATACCAATGCAATGTCAAGCGGCGAGGCGCGCCGCATCCTGATCGCGCGGGCACTGGTGCACGATCCGCGGGCGCTGGTGCTGGACGAACCGACGACCAGCCTGGATCTGCGCGCTACATGGGAAGTGCGCGCAGTGCTGCGCAAACTGGCGGGCAACGGCATCAGCATCCTGATGGTGACGCACCACTTGCCGGACATCATTCCGGAGATGCGGCGCGTGGTGCTGATGCGCGAGGGCCGCGTGGTGCTAGATGGACTTAAGGAACGGGTATTGGAGGCGGGCGCGCTGAGCGGGCTGTTCGGCGTCCCAGTGGAAGTGCTGGAACGCGGCGGATGCTACCACGTGCTGTAGGACAGGCCTCCGAGCCTATCCTGAGGAGACCGGGAGGCCTGTTGTGATTGGCCTTCGGCCCGCGAAATCCCATGAAAAACTGGGATCATGGCAAAGGTGGGAGCGGTGAGGTCGTTTGGACAGTGGAGAAGTTGAGGTCGTCGGCCTGTTTGACCCTGGAGCATGCGCGCTCTGCGCGAATATTTGGGCGTCGTTCGTCTCCTTCGCGGGAGCGGCGATAGCCACGTGACCCTGCCTGGGAATACTTTTTGGCATGCACTCCGCTTCCGCCGAGGAGAAGCATGAGATCTTATCGAATCGCAGCGATTGACGTTCACAAGAAGATGCTGGCAGTCGTGGTGACCGACGTTGCCGGGGAAGGCGAGTATCAGTTTGAGCGCCGCAAATTCGGGACTACCCCCGGTGAATTGCGGGTACTGGCTCAATGGCTAGTCGAGATGGAGGTCGAAGAAATCGTCATGGAATCGACCGCGCAGTACTGGAAGCCAGTGTGGGCGGCGTTGGAGCGATACTGGAAGCCGGCGCGCCAGAAGCGGGAGGGTGCCACGAAGATGTCGGGCACGCTGCATTTGTGCCAAGCCAAGTCCAACCACGGGCCGCGTGGGCGAAAGAACGATTTCGCCGACGCTGAACGGATGATCAAGCGACTGATGGCACAGGAACTGGTATTGAGCTTCGTGCCGGATTCAGAGCAGCGACTCTGGCGAACGGTGACACGGCGGAAGCACCAGTTAACGCGCGCCAAGGTGGGATTTAAGAACCAACTGGAGGCTTTGTTGGAACAGGCGCACATCAAGTTGTCGAGTCTGGTGTCGGACCTTCTGGGTGTGAGTGCGCGGCGGATGTTGAAGGCCCTGGCGGAAGGGGAAAGCGACCCAGCGGTGTTGGCGGCGATGGCCGATCGGGGACTGCGGGCCACGCCGGCACAATTGCGCGATGCGCTGGACGCCTGCACGGAATTGAATGGAGTATTCCGTCGGCTGCTGAAGATGGCGTTGGAGGAGTTGCAGGTGATCGAGACGCACATCGAGCAGTTGGATCGGGAGGCCATGGATCTAATGCGGGAGCACCACGACGTGGTGCAACGAGTGGCGGAGGTGCCTGGGTTTGGGGTGGATTCGGCGCTGCAGATGATCGCCGAAGTGGGTCCCACGGCAGCGGTATTCCCCACGGAGAAGCATCTGTCTTCATGGGTGGGGGTGTGTCCGGGGAGCGAAGAGAGCGCCGGGGAATCGCATAGCACGCGCTCGCCGAAGGGCAATCGCCACATGCGGCGGCTACTGAATCAGGCCGCTCAAGCCGCAGTCAAAGTCAAAGGAAGCATTATGGAAGTGACGTTTCATCGCCTGCTGCCAAGGTTGGGATACAAGCAAGCTATCTGGGCGATTGCCCATCGACTGTGCCGGCTACTCTGGCTAATTTTGCATAAGGGAGTGCGCTACGAGGAACGGGGCCCGGCGGTCAGTGCCAAGTCCAAACGGGTCCGCGCGACGCGCATGATCAGGGAACTCAAGAAGCTCGGCTATCGCATTGAAGGCGGACCACTTCCCGCCGTGGCCCAGGCATGATCGAGGGGTGGTTTTTCGACCCTGTCCAGCCACGCATTCCCTATTGCGCTTCAAAGTCAAACATGGTAATCTCTATGTATATTAGGCAGATTGATCCCTACCTGGGTTAGGTGATTATGGCAACCACGACGGAAGAAGCCATTTCTCAGCAAGAACAGCTTGAGAATCAATACGATATAACGGTTCGGCAAGAAATTGAAACTTTCCGCACCAAGGCAATGGCCTTCCTGGCTGGGGAGATTACCGAGGCGGACTTCCGTCCCTTTCGCCTGAAGCACGGCATCTACGGACAGCGTCAGGCGGGCGTCCAGATGGTGCGCTGCAAAATCCCCGGCGGGTTGCTCACCCCTCTCCAAGTGCTTCAATTGGCGCGCGTGGCTGACCAGTTCGGCGGCGGACGCGGTCACCTCACCACCCGCCAGAATATCCAATATCACTTCGTGCAGCTTCACCAGGTCGCCGACCTGATGCACCTGCTGGCCGATGTCGGGCTCACCAACCGTGAGGCCTGCTACAACACCGTCCGCAACGTCACCGCCTGCACTTGGGCCGGCATCGCGCAGGACGAAGTCTTCGACGTTCGCCCCTACGCCCAACGCCTCGCCTACGCCTTCCTGCGCAAGGATCTCACCGGCAACCTGCCGCGCAAATTCAAGTTTGCCTTCGACGGCTGCCGGGACCAGGACTGCATCATGGGCGCCATCCACGATGTCGGCCTCCGCGCCGTGATTCGCGACCGCAAACGCGGCTTCCGCATGGTCATCGGCGGTGGCCTGGGACCGCTGCCTACGGAGGCCCAGTTGCTCGACGAGTTCATCCCCGAAGAGCGCCTGCTCAACTGGTGCGAAGCCGTCATCCGCGTCTTCAATCAGTACGGCAACCGCCAGAACAAGAACACCGCGCGCATGAAGTTCGTGATGCGCAACCGCGGCCTCGCCTGGATGAAAGAGCAGATAGCCAGGGAGTACGACGATATCCTGAAGAACGGCGGCATTGCGTGGCCCGCCATCGTGCCCGAGGGGTTCGGCGGATACCAGTCCCACCCGCAGCCGCTGGGCAACGGCACCCTGCTGCCCGTGGTCAACCAACCGGGTTCCGGCGGCGCTGCGTACCAGGCATGGCTCTCCAGCAACGTGAAACCGCAGAAGCAGAGCGGGTACGCCGCCGTCACCGCCACCGTCGATCAGGGCAACCTCACCGGCGATCAAATGCGCGGCCTGGCGAGGTTGTCCGCCACCGCCGGCGACGGCCTGTTGCGCACCGCCATCAACCAGAACGTCGTCCTGGCCTACATTCCGCTGGCGCGCCTGCCGCAGGTCTACGCCGCCCTGGGCGACCTTGGCCTCGGTGCCGGTGGCGCCGGCGGAATTGAAGATGTGCTCACCTGCCCGGGCGCCTACACCTGCAATCTCGGCATCACCAAAACCATGAATCTGGGCGCCGCGCTCCAGCAGGCCGTCCGCCAGTACGATGACCCGCGCGTCCGCCGCCTCACCATCAAGGCGAGCGGCTGCCCGAATGCCTGCGGCCAACACTGGATTGCCGATTTCGGCTTCTACGGCAACGCCCGCAAGATCGACGGCCGCGAGGTTCCCTACTACCAGATGCTCCTCGGCGGCGGGTATGACGATCAGGGCATCATGCGCTTCGGCCTGGCCGTGCAGTCCATTCCCGCGCGCTTGGGGCCCGAAGCCGTGCAGCGCGTCATCGCCCACTTCCAGGCCAACCGCCTGGACGGCGAAAGCTTCCGCGACTACGTCCTGCGCCACAAGATCGAGACCTTCCGCGCACTCACCAGCGACCTGGCCAAACCCGCCGAACTTTTCCCCGAGATCTACCAGGACTGGGGCGACACCGAAGCCTACTCCCTTAAACTGGGTCGGGGCGAGTGCGCCGTCTGAATGCCCCAGTGGGATAAGGCTCCGCCTTGTCCATTTTTTGTTCGACTCGGACAAATCAAGCTCGGACCTGGGACTTCCCCCGCGGGTCTTCTCTGGATTTCCCCCTGCGCTCTCCGCTTCCTCCGGACGCCATCCGGAAAACGCGGGAAGCCCGCCCGTTCCTCAATTTGTTCCCGCATTTCTCCGCATTAAAATGCGTTCTCTGCGCTTATCTCAGCGTCTCCGCGCCTCCGCGTCAAATCGATATCTTCCCTCTCCAGTTGGTCCGCGTTGAAGCTCATCCTCTGGCCCGTGTTATCGTGCGTGTAGATGGCAAAGATCTCCCGCGTACTGCTCAGCGTCACCGATAAAACCGGCATCCTCCAATTCGCCTCCGCCCTGGCCGCCATGGGCGCCGAACTCATCTCCACCGGCGGCACCGCGCGCCTGCTTCGCGATGCCGGCATACCCGTCGCCGATGTCAGCGACGTCACCGGATTCCCCGAGATGCTGGATGGCCGCGTGAAGACCCTGCACCCCACCATCGCCGGCGGCATCCTCGCCATGCGCGACAACCCCGCACACATGGCAGCCATCCAGGCCCACGGCATCGCACCCATCGACATGGTGGTGGTGAACCTCTACCGTTTCGAGGAAGTGGCCGCCAAGGCTGGCGCACCGCTGGCGGAGCTCATCGAGAATATCGACATCGGCGGGCCCACCATGCTGCGCGCCGCCGCCAAGAACTACCAGGATGTCGCCGTGGTGACCGCGCCGGAAGATTACCCTACGATTCTGCAGGAACTGCGAGCGTCGGGCGGCGAACTCTCCCTCGATACCAGATGGCGGCTCGCCAAGAGAGTCTTCCGCACCACCGCCGATTACGATTCCGCCATCAGCGCGCGCCTGGAACAGGTGGAAGCGGCGGGCCCCCTACCACCGGCCCTCGCCATCCGCGCGCCCAAGCTGATGGACCTCCGCTACGGCGAGAATCCCCATCAGGCCGCCGCGCTCTACGGGCGGCCCGGCCAGGGAATTGCCGGCGCCACGCAACTCCACGGCAAGGAACTCAGCTACAACAACCTGGTGGATTTGGACGCCGCCTGGCAACTGGTCAACGAGTTCGAGCGCCCCGCCGTGGCCATCGTCAAACACACCAATCCCTGCGGCTGCGCCGAGCAGGAGACGCTGGTCGAGGCCTATCGTAAGGCGTTGGAAGCCGATCCGGTATCGGCCTACGGCGGCGTCATCGGCATCAATCGCCCCATCGATGAGGAGACCGCTCGCGAGATCGCCAAGACGTTCATCGAGGCCATCGCGGCGCCAGGGTACTCGGCGGAAGCGCTTGCCGTCCTAGCCGCCAAAAAGAATCTGCGCCTCATGCGCGTGGCCCCTGGCGCAGACCTCCTGGTGGTGAAATCCGTTTCCGGCGGATACCTGGCGCAGACCGCCGATTCGGCCAAACTGGACCGCGCCGCGGCCGTCGTCAAGACGCAGCGCGCACCTTCCGAAGCCGAATGGTCCGCCCTCGAGTTCGGCTGGAAAGTCGCCAAACACGTCAAGTCGAACGCCATCGTCTACGCCCGCGCCGGGCAAACCGTGGGGGTGGGCGCGGGACAAATGAGCCGCGTGGATTCCGTCAAACTGGGCGCCATGAAGGCCGTACTGCCGGTGGCCGGAACGGTGGTGGCTTCCGACGCCTTTTTCCCCTTCGCCGATGGCGTTGAAGCGGCAGTCCAGAACGGCGCCACCGCCTTCATTCAGCCCGGCGGCAGCGTGCGCGATGCCGAAGTAGTGGCGGCGGCCGACCGCTTGGGCGTCGCCATGGTCTTCACCGGTGTCCGCCACTTTAGGCACTAAGGGAGCGCTCGTCCGGGAGACTTACATCAGAAACCCCGTGAGGGCGATCCCCGCGCCGGCCACTCCCGCGATGATGCCCAGTACCGGGAACATGCCCTTCCGTGAAATAAAGTACAGCGAGCTAAGCACTAGTCCGATCTCGAGCAACCCCTCGCCCACGTCGTAGCGCAAGGCGCGGTGCTCGTCGGCTTCGGCAGCTTCGTCGGCGCCCTTGGCCACTTCCTGGATCTTCTCGCTTTGTTCCTCGTACTTCTTTTTCTGACCGGCGTATTGCGCCAGCATCTTCTCGGCGCCCTCTCCCTTGGCGCCTAACAGGTGGATCATGTTTTCGCCCATTTCCGTGGTGTGCAGCTTGACCCGCGTGGCCTGGTAATAAGCCCACTGGTCGTTGGACCCGGATTTGTGAATGATGGCCGCCGTGTGCGTGCGGTGGCTCGCGATGCTCACAACCGCCAGCAGAACCGCCAGAATGGATGCCATTACTCCGACCTTTCGCCCTAACGGGTCGGCGTCGTTTTCGTGTTCCTGATGGATTTCAAGTTCGGCCATGGTTTCCGTATTATAAAGGTTCGCATGACCACGGACGAACAATTTATGCGGGAGGCGCTGGCGCTAGCGGGCCAAAGCGCACAGGCTGGCGAAGTGCCGGTGGGCGCCGTGGTTGTTATCGATGGCGCGATCGTGGGGAGCGGGTCCAATTCTCCCATTGCGCGTGCCGACCCCACGGCGCATGCCGAAATTCTGGCCATCCGCCAGGCGGCGGCGCAACTGGGCAATTACCGCCTCACCGGCGCCACCCTCTACTGCACGCTCGAACCCTGCGTGATGTGTGCCGGAGCGCTGGTGGCCGCGCGCATCCAACGCCTTGTCTTCGGCGCCCGCGACCTGCGCTTCGGCGGCGTGCGCAGTAAGTTCCAGGTGGCGGATTCGGCCATCCTTAGTCACCGCGTCGAGGTGGTGGAAGGCGTCCTGGCCGTGGAGTGCGTCGAACGTTTGCGCGAGTTCTTCCAGGCTCAGCGCCGCAGATAGGCGTCGTCGCCCGCGATCCAGTCCTCGCGCCGCGGCGTGAAAACGTCGGTCACCACCGTATCTTCCAGCGCCACCACGCCGTGCGGCACGTTGGGAGGAATCACCAGGCTCTCGCCGGCACCCACCACCTGGTCCACGCCGCCAATATGGAACAGCAGCGCGCCGCTCTCCACGTTGGCAATCTGCTCGTTGATGTGGCTGTGTTCCGGCACTACGGCGTCTTTGCTTATTTTGAGCCGCGCGATGGTCATCTGCCCGCTATGAATCACCTTGCGGACCATCATGGTGTTCATCTGCTCCGCCGGCAGTCGCGCCCAATTGTATAGTTCCATATGCAGCGTATTCTAACAGCGTCCGCGCTTTCGCGCCGCGGACGCGCGCTTGAAACTATCCATTGATTTCCTCGTGAGCCGCGACGAATTTCATGCAGCTCAGCCCGTATGGGCGAAAGATAGTAGCCCAGTGCGCCAGCACTGGGAGAACGACGGGGCCTCCCTCAGCCCCGTGACGGGGCGGAAGAACCACCAGGCGGCTGCCTCTTACGCCCCGTTCCGAGGCTGGTAAACGCCGCCCGCCTGCGACCCACGGCTGTGCGCCGTGGGCTACTATCTGTCGCCCTTCGGGCTCGCGGCCGATTGCCAATCGTCGCCCACGGCAGCGCGCGACAATATAGAATAGTTGGTCCGGAGGTCATACCATGAACAGTTCCACCTCACGCAGGTCTTTCCTTGCGTCAAGCATCGGCGGTGCTACCGCCTTCCAGATCATCAGACCCGAGTTGGTCCGCGGCCAGGGCGCGCCCATGCTGAAGGCCGGGGTGATCGGCTGCGGAGGACGCGGCACGCAAGCCATGGAGAACATCCTCACCGGGTGCGACAACGTCGAAATCGTCGCCATGGCCGACGTCTTTGAGGATCGCATGGAGACCTCCCTCCGGATGACGCAGGCTCTCAAGCCGGAGCTTTCCAAGCGCTTCAAGGTGGATCCCGAGCACCGCTTCGTAGGCTTCGACGCTTACAAAAAACTGGTGGCGAGCGACCTCGATATCGTGATGCTGGCCGCCAATCCCGCGTATCGCCCGCTGCACTTCGAGGCTGCGGTCGCGGCCAAGAAGCACATCTTCTGCGAAAAGCCCATGGGCACCGACGCCACCGGTATCCGCCGTTTCATGGCCGCCGCCAAGAAGTCCCGGGAACTCAAGCTGACCGTCAAATGCGGTGCCCAGCGCCGCTCCCAGACCTGGTATCTCGACCAGTACAAGCGTGTCAGCAACGGCGAGATCGGCGACATCGTGCACATGGACGCCAACTGGGTGGGAACCCCGGTGCTGAATTTCAACAACACCAAGCTCTTCCCCAACAAGAAGCGCGACCCCAAGTGGGGCGACCTGGAATGGCAGCACCGCAACTGGTACTCCTTCCTGTGGATCTGCGGCGACCAGATTGTGGAGCAGCACCTCCACAACATCGACGTGTGCAACTGGTTTAAAGGGGGGCATCCCGTCGAAGTGGTGGCCTCTGGCGGCGCCGCATGGCGCCCGCGCGAGGAAGAATACGGCAACATCTACGACCACTGCTCGGCCGATTTCGTTTATGCCGACGGCAGCCACATGTCCAGCTACTGCCGCCAGTACAATGGCAGTGCGCAGAACGTCAGCGAGCGCATCGTGGGCACCAAGGGTGTCATCGATTCCAGCGTGCTTCGCGGCGCGAAACTGCCCTTCGACCCCTACGTCCAGGAACACATGGACATGATGAACAGCATCCTCGGCAAAGGCCCGTACATCAACGAAGCCCAGACCGTGGCGGAGAGCACGCTGACCTGCATCATGGGCCGCGAAGCCGCTTACAGCGGCAAGAAGATCACCTGGGAGATGATCCTCAACTCCAAACAGGATCTGATGCCCAAGGACTTCGACTACAAGGCTGCCTTCCCGGTTCCGCCACTGCCCGTCCCCGGCGTCTACAAGTTCGTGTAGGAAGAAAGCAGATATGGCCACAGATCAACACGGATAAACACAGATAACGCAAATACCTTGCGCGTTTTTGTTTTATCCGCGTTTATCTGTGTTCATCGGTGGCCATTTTGTTTCAAGCTTGCTACTGCCAGACCCCGGCTTTCTTGAAGTCGCCAGCTTTGACGGAGATCAGGCTGGCCGGGTCCACGTACTTGCGGAAGGCCGCGCTGATCTGCTCGGCGGTGAGCGCGGCCACCTTGGCTTCCAAAGACTCGTCGAACTTCAGGGTGCGGTCGAATCGCTGGCGTGCGGCGAACAACCCGGCCAACCCGCCATCCTCGGAGCGGCTCATGCCGCGTTCCTGGATCCAGGCCTTCTTCGCCGCGGCGACTTCGTCGGCGGTGAACCCGTCCTTGAGCGTCTTGGTGAGTTCATCGCGGAAACTGGCTTCCAATTTTGGGGTGTTCTGCGGAGCGCTGAGAGCCACGCCGACGAAGGTCGCGGCATCCTCTTTGGTAGGCACGGCGAATTCCGACTGTACGCCGTAGCTCAGACCCTCTTTGTCGCGGATCCGGCGCGAGAGGCGGGTGCCGAGACCGCTCCCACCGAACATGTAGTTGGCCATCACCAGAGCCGGATAGTCGGGATCTTCGTCGTCCAGTTTCGCCAGTTGTCCGGCCACGAAGAAGGAGTTCTGCTTGTCGGGGGTCTCGATCTTGCGGTCCCAGGCCACCGTCTTCTGGTACTTGTTGGTCACGCGGGCGTAGCTGCCGGGACTCTTCCAGCTCCCAAAAAGTTCGGCCGCCAGTTTGGCGATCTCCGCGGTGGTGAACTGTCCGGAAACGGCGATTTCGCCGCTGCTGGTGCCATAGAATTGCTCGTGGAACTTGCGGACCTCGTCGAGCGTGACCTTCTTGAGGTCTTCGATCTGCTCGTCGGCCGTGGAGACATAGCGGGGATCGCCCCGGGGATAGGTGGCCAGGCGGCGGCGGAACTCGTTGATGGCGAGCACCTGCGGCTCGCTGCGGCCGGCCTCGGCGGCGGCGATCTGCTGCTGCCGGACGGTCTCGAATTCGCTCTCGGGGAAGGCCGGTTCGCGCAGGATCTCGGCGGCCAGGCGGAGCGCCCCCGGGAGATTGGCTTCGATGGTTTCGACGCTGGCGGTGGCGCTGGTGGCGCTGCCGGAGACATTCATGTGCGCCTTCAGGCGGTCGATCTCGTCCTGAATCTGCTGCCGTGACTTGTTCCTGGTGCCGCGCATCAGCAAGCCGCCGGTGATGCCCGCGATGGCGGATTTGCCCATCAGGGACTTCTCATCTCCGAAGCGGATGGTCACCGAGGCCACCACCGTGCCGCCCCGCGTCTTGCGCGCCAGCAGCGACATTTTCAGACCGCCGGCCAGGGTGCTGCGCGCCACCCGCGATTCGATGTTGGCCGGACTGGGATCGAAGGCTTCGCCGGCGGCTACCACCGCCGTTCCCTTGAAATTCTTGAGCGTCTCGGCGACATCGGGCGCGGCCGGAATCTCCGCCCGGTCCGGAACCTTGGTGGGAATGAAGCTGGCCACCGTGCGGTTGGATTCCTTCAGATAGGCTTTGGCAACGCGCAAAACGTCCGCCTCGGTGACCGCCTTTATGCGGTCGCGCATGAGGAACATCAGGCGCCAATCGCCCTGCGAGTAGTACTCGCTCAGATCCAGCGCGACAGATTGGGAATCGTTCATTTCCAGCTCGATATTCTTCAGCAGGCGCGTCTTGGCGCGCTCCACCTCTTCCTTGCTGGGGGCTTCGGCGGGCAGACCTTCGACGGTCTTCAGCAGAATCTGGCGCGCCTCGTCCAGGGACTGGTCCAGCTTCAGGCTGGCCGAGGCAATCAGGAAGCCGGGGTCGTGCAGCTCTTCCATTCCCATGGAGGCGCCCACCGCCTTCTTGTTATCCACCAGCGCCTTGTAGAGTCGGCCCGAGGGGCGGTCGCCGAGGATCTGGGCCATCACGTTGAGCGCGGCGCTGTCGGGGTGGGACCCGGCGGGCACGTGGTAGACGGCCATGACGCCTTGCGTATCGCCCACGCGGCGCAGCGTGATGGAGCGTTCGCCATCTTGCGTGGGCTCCACGGTGTAGGATTTATCCAGCGTCCGGGTGGGCCGGGGAATGCCCCCGAACAGGGCCGCCACGCGGGCCAGCGTTTTGCCATCGTCGAACTTGCCGGCGAGGGTCAATAGCGCATTATCCGGCTGATAGTATTTCTGATAAAACGCGGCCAACCGGCTGATCGGCACGTTTTCGATATCGGAGCGGTTGCCGATGGGGAGCTTGCCGTAATTGTGCCAGGTGTAGGCGGTTTCAAGCGCGCGCTGCATCAGCATGCCCTCGGGGCTGTTCTCGCGCATTTCGAATTCGTTGCGCACCACCGTCATTTCGGTATCCAGAAGCTGCTTCTCGATCTTGCTGTTGACCATGCGGACGGCTTCCAGTTCCAGGGCGAACTTGAGGTTCTCGTCGCTCGCGTTGAGGGTCTCGAAGTAGTTCGTGCGGTCCCAGGAAGTGGAGCCGTTCATCTCGGCGCCGTGATCCTTGAGTTCCTGCTTGACGTCCTTGCGGGTCTTGGTCTGCAGAAAAAGCATGTGCTCCAGCAGGTGGGCCATGCCCGTTTCGCCGTATCCTTCATGGCGCGAACCCACCATGTAAGTCATGTTGACGGTCACGTTGGGCTTGGAGGAATCGGGGAAAAGCAGAACATGGAGCCCGTTGGGCAAAGCGTATTCCGTGATGCCTTCGACGGCGGTGATCTTACGCACGCCTTCGGGCAGGGTCTGGGAAAACGCGGTGAACGTAAAAATCAACAGTAGCGGGAGCAATGCCTTGTTACGAGTCATGAGCCACCTTATATAGAGCTATCGGACGAGTTAGACGAATTATATCAGGAGACGTTTGGTCCTCCAAAGCGGTTCCCCTCACCGCCCGCCCCGCACGGCAGTAGCGGGGATAGGCAAACGATTTCGGGGTACACTGAACCATGGCCTTAACCCTGACGCTCGACCCTCACGGCGAGCAACTCATGGCGGCCCACCTTCGCACCGGCCGCTACCACTCGCCCGAAGAGGTCGTCACCCGTGCTCTCGAATCGCTAGCGGAGAAGGAAGCGCCGGCTACCCAGCGGAACAGGACGCCCGCCGAAGCCGTCGCCCATATCCGTGAATCCCGCAAAGGCGTTACGCTGGGCGGACTGAAGATCAAGGATCTGATTCACGAGGGCCATAAGTACTAATGCCCGGTTTTGTGCCGGACGCCTCTGCCACACTCCCGTGGCGCTTCGAAGACGAGGCGACACCCTGGACCGAAGCCCTGTTGGATCGGATACAAGGCGGAGAAGAAGTACTCGTGCCCGCCCACTGGCCGCTCGAGGTCGCCAATGCCCTCCTGGTCGCACGCCGCCGCGGGCGCGTCACCGCCGGCCAGATCAGCGAGTTCATCGAAGACCTGGCCGCCCTTCCTATTCACCTCGAACCACCGAGTAGTCCGTCGCAATGGCCCACGATTCTGGCCTTGGCCGAGCGGCACCGCTTGACGGCTTACGATGCGGCCTACCTGGAACTGGTCCAGCGCACTGGGCTGCCGCTGGCGACACTCGATGGCGATCTGCGAAAAGCGGCACAGGTCGAGGGCGTGGCGCTTGTGTGAATCTGGTGAGGAGGCGATATACCTCCAACCCATCCTGCTTTTTCGATAAAGGGAACGCCAGGGGCCGGGCAAAGGGGCCGATTTTGGTCCCAGAGTATTCCCCAGGCCCCTCGTACTTGCGGGCGGGTCAAACGCGCCGGCCGACCCGTCACGGGCAAATCGATGACTCGCCCCCGGGCCGGATGGGTTTCGTTATAGTGAGTTGAGCGTTCTTTCCGCATGGGCCGCATTCGCATTCTTCCCGACCAGGTTGCCAACCAGATCGCCGCCGGCGAGGTGGTGGAGCGCCCCGCCTCGGTGGTCAAGGAACTGCTGGAAAATTCGCTCGATGCCGGCGCCACCGATCTGCGCGTGGAGGTGGAAGCCGGCGGGCGCCGCCTGATCCGCATCGTGGACGATGGCTGCGGCATGTTGCGCGACGACGCGCTGCTCGCCTTCGAACGCCACGCCACCAGCAAACTGCGCAGCGTCAAGGACCTGCTCTCCATCTCCACGCTGGGTTTACGCGGC
>JANYJN010000431.1 GCA_025358475.1 Candidatus Solibacter sp. | reverse complement strand
GCAGGGTGCTCTGGCGCGCCGATTCCAACCATTTCTCGGGCAGCGCCAGGCTGTCCATCCGCCGATCGTCGCTCCAGCCGGCGTATTGGATACCGCCCTTTAGTCCCACGTAGAACATGCCGGCCGGGCGGGCATTCAGGTGTTCCGCGGCCAGCATATAAAGGGGCGCCTGCATCAGGTTCTCATTCTTCAGCTTGTCCTTAACCCGTTGCGCGGCGCTGTACTTGTAATCCAGCACGAAGGCGCGGCCATCGGGGGCGACATCCAGGCGGTCGATGCGGCCACGGATTTCCAGCCCTTCCGCCAGGGGCAAGGAAAACTGAATCTCGGTCTGCGACTGGAACGCCGCGCGCGGCCACACATCCCCGCCGGTAAAGCGCTTGAGATCGTCCAGCATGGCGTTGCGCAGACGCTCGGTGTGATAGCCGTTGGGGATGTGCGCGGCTTCCAGGTGGCGCGCGAAAACCTGTTCAAAGAGGGGCGTAACGTCCCGCGGCTCGCGCCACCACTCCGCCAGCACCTCGTGCACGATGTTGCCCTGTTCGATGAAAGAGAGCCGCTCCTCGGGGCGAAGAGGAGCCGTCTGAAGGCGCATCAGGCGCTGCGTGAAGTATTGAAACGGGCATTGCAGGAACGTTTCCAGCGCGGAGGGCGAAATGCGCGCCGTCTTGCGCCGCAGGAAGTCGAGCAGGTCAGGTGCGGCGATCTGCGCGGCGACCCCGGACAGACCGCGCGGCTGGGGCAGGCTCCGCGGCGAGGGACGCACGGGCACCGAATCCACCGGCGGCTCCAGCAGGTCTTCCAGGTAGATCGACTGCAAATTGCGTTCCCCGCGCGCGTCGAACTCCGGGTAGGAAAGGGTGACCAGCATGGTGGCGCGGCTGGTGGCGGCAGAGAACAGGGCGCGCTCCTCACGCTCGTTCTCGGCGGCGGTGCGCACACCGATGCCGGCGGCATTCAGGCGGCAGCGCGCCGCGTCGGGGAAGAACGGGTCCTGCTTGTGGACTTGCGGGAACTGCTTCTCCACCATGCCGCAGACAAACACGATGGGCAGCACCCACTGGCGCGCTTCGTGGGCGCCCATCACGTGGACCACGTTGCGCCGCCCGTCTTCCAGCCGCAGCGGTTTCAGTCGCAGCACTTTCTTGACGGCCCGCCAGTAATCCTCGATACCGATTTCGCGGGTTGCATCGAGCGCCGAGGCGGCGTCGGCCAGCGCCTCATCGAAGACACGGAGCGCGGCCGGCTGGCTGCGCCACTGCAGCGCGATTTCGTGGGTGGCGGGCTCGGGGGGCGGCGCCGGGCGGAAAAGGCGGCGCAGCGTGCCGAAGCGCGCGGCCCAGTTCCTCGGGGTGAGCGTGAAGCCGCGCCATTCTTCCAGCCCGGCGAACGAATCCAACTTGTGGAGCAGACGCTCGGCGCCCTTGCGCGGTTGGCCTTCGTCGCCGATCAGCAGCGACCGCAGCCCGCTCAGGCCGGCGTTCGGCGTCTGCTCTCGCACGGCGAAATCGAAGCGGTCCGCCAGTCCGAAATCGGCGAAACGCGGGGTGAGGCGCAGCACGGCGAGGGTGCGCGCGTGGTCCCAGCCGCCAAGCATGGCATCGACCGCGCCCGAGAGGAAGCGCACCACGGGGTGACGTTCCAGCGTGCTATCGAAATAGAAGCGGGCCGGGACGCCAAAGCGTTCCAGCGTGGAGCGGAGCGCGGGCACGTAGATATCGGGGGCGCGCACGATGACGCCCATCTCGCGGAACGGGCGTCCCGAGGCGGCCTGCTGAAGAATGCGGCGGGCGATCTCTTCCACTTCGCGTTCGATGCCGGGCGCCTTGACCAGCGCGAGCGCGGGCCGTGCGCGCCGGGCGCGGGGGCGCTCCGCGTCTACTACCACGGCGAAGCCCATGGCGGTGAGGCGCGTGCGGAGGGCGGGCGTGAGATCCTCGTCGCCCAGGGTGAGGGTGAGGTCGGCGTGCCTGCCCAGGGCGGCCACCACGCGTAGTTCGGGGTCGGGCAGGGCGTGAAAGCCATCGATGCAGATGGTCGCGATGCCGTTCAACCCGTGCGCGGCGATCTGCGCGGCGGCAAGCTCCAGACGGCGACCGCGCATGGCCAGACCGCGGCGAACCAGTTCGCGATCCACCTCCTGGTAGACGGCGAGGAAGGCATCGCCGAGGGGGACGTCGGGGAGGCAGGCGGCAAGGCGGGCGCTGTCGCAGCCGGCGGAGGCGAACTCCTCGATGGTGTGCGCCAGGGTGTTAGAAAAGCCGTGGAAACGGGTAACGCGCGAAAACTCGGGGCGGGCGACGCGCAGGGCTGCCTCTTCCACCAGCAGGTAGAGCACGGCGGAAGAAACCTCGGCGACGCTGCCGGCATAGTCGTCGACGAAGCCGGCGAGGGTTTGGATGAGGCTGCCGCGAAATACCAGGCCCTCGCGGGCCAGGACGTTTTGCAGGTGCCGCTCCATGGTGGCGGTGGGCACGAGAAGACGAATGGCCGGATCGCCCGCGCCCAGCGCCTGGCGGAAGCGATCCAGGATGTAGGCGGTTTTGCCGGAGCCGGCGGGTCCCAAGAGCAGGCGCATCGGCTCCAGTGTAACGCAGGGCGAAGAAACATCGAAAATACAATTAAGAGGCGAGCGAACTGAGAACCCGCTTCGCCCCGGGGCGCCAAACATGCCGCGGGATGTCTTGCGCGGCGGCCGCTCTTTACGCCAGGAATACTGCCGGGGAAACGTGAAAGAACTCGGCGAGCTTGCGGATGTGGGCCTTGCTCAGTTCCCGCTTGCCGTTCAGGACCAGGGAGGCGATGGAGCGCGCGCCGAAGATGGGGGTCAGGTCCGCCGCCCGCAATCCGCGCTGTTCCATGAGGAATTGCAGCAGTCGTACTGGGTCGCCCGGCGGGAGCTGATAGGCGCGGTCGTCGTATTCCTTGACGAGCGTGGCGAGAAGGGAATGGAGCACGGTTTCCTCCGGGCTGGCGGCGCCGTGCGCGAGCGCCCGGCTAAGTTCTTCCATCACCTCGACAAAATGGTCCAATTCTTCATCTGTCTCGATGCGTTTGGGCATCGTTTGGGAAAGTAGTTGGCCGTACTTGACGGGATTGAGCGTTAGCACCATTTTTTCCATTCCTCCCGGTCGTACTCTTTGTGGGTAAGTAGCGCTTTGATGTAGAGTTCCCTCGTGCCGAAGAACACGGTGGCAATCAGCCGGTAGCGGTTATGCCCCAAATCGAAGACCAGCACTTCGCCGATGAGGTCCGCGCGTGGGAACGTGCGACGCACATCGGCGAAGCAGGTCCAATCGGCGGTGCTCGCGAAGCGATACCAATCCAGCGCTTCAATTTCCGCGTCCGGGCAATTGGCGGTGAGTTTGAGAAGACCGCGTTTGCTGACCACGTTTACGAATAGATGTTATCAAAACGATAACAGGAAGGCAAGTGGCAAGCTTTGCGGAGTGATCAATATTGTACGGAACGCCCAGGAACAGGCCGATGTCATTTCGAACCGGGGGGCTTTGAGCGACCGAACTGAAGACAACCGTTCGGGTGCCGCCGCCTCGGGTTTGGATAGCGCTATGTTTGCCTGACGGACATGGGCCTGATCCCTGCCGCGAGTCCTCCTAGCAGGCGCGGGACACGCCCATGTTGCGGAACGTTCGTTTGCCCCGCGAAATGCACAAGGCGGAGCCTTCCGCCGCTTTCAGGTACGATAGTCGTTCGATGTCCAAGCGGGCGGGACTCTTACTCTTCGTGGCGTTCGCGGCGCTGTTCCTGACGGTGAACCGCGACGCCTATCGCGGCTATTTTCAGGATGACGAGATCGATAACCTGAG
>JANYJN010000371.1 GCA_025358475.1 Candidatus Solibacter sp. | reverse complement strand
AACGGCTCCAGCCACTTCTCGAAAATGGGCCGGCACATTTCGTTGCCCTGCAAGTAAATGCCGCGGATCTTGCCGGTCCCGTTGTCGATATTCCAGTAGCCCGCCACCTTCTCGTGCTCCGCGGTCGGCTTCATGGTGGTGGGGTCCGCGAAATGCGCCTTCACGTAGGCGCGCGACCCCATCAGCCCTTCCTCCTCTGCGCCCCACAACGCCAGACGCACCGTGCGGTCCATGTTGAGGTTCAGGTTTTGCAAGACGCGCATCACTTCCATCCCGATGGCGCTGCCCGCCGCGTTATCGGTGGCGCCCGTGCCGTAGTGCCAGCTATCGAAGTGGCCGCCCACGATCACCACTTCGTCCTTCTTCGCGTTGCCCGGAATTTCCGCGATCACGTTGAATGCTTCGACGTCGTCGAAGCTGACCTTGATTTCGAACTGCAGCTTCACCGGGATTTCGTGCTCTATCAGCCGCACGATGCGGTTGTAGTGCTCCGCCGCCATCACCAGCGTCGGCAGGTTGTCGGTCACGTCGCGGTTCGCCATGCCGCCGCCCTGCAGCGTGCCGCCGTCGCCCATCCGCGAGATCTGGATCACCAGCGCGGGTTTCTCCGTCTTCAGGAAGGCCTGCACCACCATCGGGCTCAGGCCGCCGGCAACCCCGCCGCGGCCACCGGGCATACCCGGAGTCCCGCCCGGCCCTCCGCGTCCGAACATTCCCGGAATCTGGATCTGCGCCGTCTCGACCTCCTGCAACTCCGCGTCGCTGTAGCGCACACCCAGCGGCGTCGTTGACATCGCCAGATCCCGCTTCGGCGAAATCATCACAATTTTGCCCGCCAGCTTCCCCTTGAACGCATCCAGTTCCGCCTGCGTCTTCGGTGCCACCAGAATCGGATTCCCACTCACCACGCCATTCGTCCCCGCGGTCCACCCTACCGGCATGGCGATGATCGGTTGGTACTGCGGTTCCAGCATGTGTCCCGAATAGCGCTCCAGATTCCAGCCCTTGCCGAACGGTCCCCACTTCTCCAACTGGACGTTGGAGAGGCCATATTCCTTCAGCCGCTTCACCGCCCAATCGCCCGCCGCCCGGTAACCTTTCGAATTTTGCAGGCGCGGACCGTTCACGTCGGTGAGGTAGAACACGTGATCCATCACCTTGGAATTCCGTCCCAGGGCTTCTTCTTTGATTCGATGGATCGTGTTGAGATCGACCTTCTCCGTCTGCTGCGCGACCGACAGCAGGGGAGCTAGGAATAGCAGGGGTGCGACAAGGAGTAGTTTCTTCATTGGGCTTTCAATGTTTCTTCCGTTGTTTTTAAGGATACCGAACTCTTTAATGGCGTACGGACCCGGGGCTGGGTTACCACTGCAAAGCTACTTGAGGGTAGGATGGTAGAACATAGGCATCTTTACACCATGGCGCTGAATATCAAGAACATGGAGGTCGAAAGGTTGGCCGGTGAAGTTGCCAACCTGGCCCATGAAACCAAGACGGAAGCCATCCGGCGGGCGCTGCTGGAACGCCGGGCTCGGCTCCAGGTCCGGGCTGGTAAGTCCGGCGGGCGCAAGAACCTTCGGGAGTTTATGGAGCAGAACGTGTGGCCCATGATTCCCCCAGGCGAGTTGGGGCGCGGGATAAGTCGCGAGGAAGAAGACCAGATCCTCGGCTATGGGCCGGAAGGCTTCTGAGGCATGGTTCTGGATAGTTCCGCAATTGTTGCCATTTACCTCCGGGAGTCCGGCCATGAACGCTTGATGGATCGTATCGACGCGGCCGAAGTAGTAGTTGTGGGAGCGCCCACTCTGCGCCGCCTGGAAGCCGAGGTAGTACCGTTCAACCAAGAGCACATGGATGCCGCGGCAACCGCCTTCATCCGTTTCGGAAAGGGCCATCATCCCGCCGCTCTGAATTTCGGGGACTGTATGTCGTATGCCGTTGCATCCGTCGCCGGAATGCCGCTCCTTTTCATCGGCGAAGATTTCCGGCGGACGGATATAGCGCAGGCCTGAGCTTTCCGGACATCGTTGGCCGCATAACAGCTAAAGTATTGGGCCAAGCCCAAACGCCCGCCCGAGTCTGAGCCACCGCGATCTGGAGGCCAGGCGAACTTGCGCGGCCAGCGTTTCGTGCAGGACGCGGGTCTCGCCTGCCAGGTCCTCGGCGCGGCGCCATAGGTCGATGATTTCAGCGCGTGCAGCGCCAGAGAGCGCAAATGGCTGCTGCTTGGCGGCGATCAAAGGTTGCGAGACGTCGTAGTCGAACAGAATGCCAATCTCGGGAACATTCTCATTGAACAAGCGCGCGTCGGTGAACCCTGCTGTCAGGAGCTTCTCGTAAAGCGCTGGCACGGTGAATTGCCGCATCTCCAAGGTGGCCCCATCCCCTCCGTGAAATACCAGACGGTCGGTCACCTCCAGATGCCCGTCGCGGCGTCTGTTAACCAGCACTGGCGTGCCTCCCAGGGGCAAAATGCGGTACTGGTGCAGATCGGGGTAATGCTCCAGCAACGTTTCGTCGGAACTGCAAGGGACCGTCGCAACCAGGAATCCGTGAGGTTTCAACATACGGAAGACCTCCGTCAGGGTGGCTTCCACAGGCGGCGCCACATGCTCGAGAACATCGGCCGATACGACGAAATCCAGGGTTCCATAAAGGTCAGGGTGGGGCTTGGAAAAGTCGACCCGCGGCTCCCGATCATAGAATGTATTTTGGTAATCGAACTTCTCCTGCAGTATGGACGCGTAGCACGGCTTATCCGACATGCCCAGAGCGCGAATCGATTTCAGCCTGGGGAAGTCCGCAAGCATCATGCTGCGGCCAAACAGCTCCATGGAGAGCAAGTGAATCAA
>JANYJN010000343.1 GCA_025358475.1 Candidatus Solibacter sp. | reverse complement strand
GTCATGGAGGTGCCGATCTTGCTTAGGATGATCTCTGAAGAGAGGCCGGCCTTTTGCATTTGGACGATGTCGGTGTTGGTAAGTACGGCACCGGGGGCGGCACTGCGATCCGTCGCACCGTCGGGGCCGGGGGTGGGGCCGGTACCTGGCTGGGAGTCGTCGATGCGGACGTCGCCGCTGACGTACGCTGTCGTTTCGGTACCTTTTTCGAAGGTCACGTTCTTGCCTTTTACCCATACCAGCACAGGGGATGCCACGATCGTGGCGGCTACTCGGGCGCCGCTCATGTCGCCTTCGCCCTTTTCGGGGGTGGCGCGCAACGGTATGGTCCGGCCACTAGAGAGGCGCGCGGAATCTATGCTGAGTTCGAGCGCACCGGCGCGTCCGAAGCGGCGTTTGGTTTCTACTTTGGTGACGCGCCCCAGGACGACGGCGCCTTTCGGGATGACCACGTAATTTTGGTTGATGACGGGTTCGGTGACTTCGAAATCCACAAGTTCACCGACGTGCGCGTTGGCGGAGGAGACCGTGCGGTTGAGGCGAAGACGAACCGGCGTGCCATCCTGGAGCGTGAGTTCCTGGGCGGCGGCGGCCAGGACGAGCAGAAAAAAGGTACCGATTAGACCCATAATGAACCTCTCAGAGATCAATGGAGCACGCGGGTTACCAAATCCGGAAGTGCACGACACCAGCGTGGCGCACGGGCGCGGTCGTTCCTGGAAGTTCTCGCGCTTGCTGGTTGGGATAGTGCCGAATTGCACACTAGCCCGCCTGGAAAACCCGTCCAAGATGCTCCACCGTTCTTCGCTGTCGGGAGGTAGTGGACCGTCGCAGGCCGCCATCCGCCGGCTACGCGCACGATCTCAGCGCCAGCATGCTGTCCACCCGGTCTTCGTTCTTTTCATAATTCTGGGGCCGGATCGCCGCCCGGAATACCGCATGTGCCAGTTCCGTGGCATTCCGCATGGCGACACGATCCCAACAGGCAGTGTGGGGCGAAACCCGGGTCCACGTGGCGGCGTTGCCGGGCGCGCAGATGGCTTTTATCAGGGCCTGGCCTTCCGCCGCCAGCCGGTTTGCCGAGGTGAACATTTCCAGCTGCACGCGCGCGTACCTGGAGTAGCGGGTGCGCCGCTCCACCCACACCATGGGAATCTTCAAGCGCCAGCACCACAATCCATAGGCGTGGACCAGCGCCCGATTGAGGCCGCAGCATGCGTTCAGATATCCGTTTTCCCGCGCCTTTCGCAGGCGCGTCCGCTCACGACCGTTCATGCCAATCTATCGGCGGAAGTCCGCCAAAACTGTAGCGGCTTGACCGGCCTCAGTACCGAGCGGCCGCTTTTCAGTGGGATAAGTCGCTCATGGCGCCCCTGGGGCCTCACAACGATTGATGAAAATGCTACAGCCGGTCAGGAAACCGCTCCGGACCCATAGGGTACCCCGGTCGCGCACTTTTTGAAGCGCGGGTCTATTTTCGAGGAAGCCTCCGGCTTGTCCATCCGAGCCAAACTCGGACTCGTTCCCGGCGCGCGCCGCCTCGCGGGCGATCGGAAGAATCCCGCGCCGGGTGCCTGACACCCGGCGCGAAAGGTTGAAATGAATGGCGCGCAGCCCGGAATCACTTGTAACCAGCCGCAGAGTCAAGTCATCTACATCTGTGACCTAGGTACAATCGAACATGCGCTCAGTCTGTCACAGGCAACCGGCGGCTGGCATTCGCCGCTCTTTGGCCAGCGGCCACTCCCAGGCACCTGTTATAATCAGACCTTTCCGTCTATATGCCTCTTAAGCCTTTCGCACCCAATCACGGCGCGGAGAAGAAGATCTTCCTGCTCAAGCCCCGTGGTTTTTGCGCCGGTGTCGTCAGGGCTATCGATGTGGTCAAGATCGCTCTAGACCTCTATGGACCGCCGGTTTACGTCCGTAAGGAAATCGTGCACAACAAGCACGTTGTCGAGGAATTGCGCGCTGCCGGTGCCATATTTGTAGAGGAACTCGACGAAATCCCGTCGGGTGCCCGGGCCATTTTCAGCGCTCACGGTGTCTCTCCGGACGTGCGCCGCCAAGCCAAGGAACGCCATCTGGATATCATCGACGCCACTTGTCCGCTGGTCACCAAGGTGCATCTGGAAGCCGTGCGTTTCGCCCGCGACGGTTTCAGTATCGTACTCATCGGTCACCGGGATCACGATGAAGTCATCGGCACGCTGGGCGAAGTGCCCGAACGCAGCTACCTGGTGGAGACTTTGGATGATGTGGACAACCTCGACGTCCCAGACCCCACACGCGTCCGCTACCTGACCCAGACTACGCTGTCCCTAGATGAGACAACCCATCTTGTCAACCGCCTCAAGGAACGCTTTCCGCTGATCGAGGGGCCACACTCCCAGGATATCTGCTACGCCACGGAAAATCGCCAGATGGCCGTGAAGGCTATCTCCGCTAATGTGGATCTGCTCCTGGTGGTGGGTTCCCAGAACAGTTCCAACTCCAAGCGACTGGTGGAGGTGGGAGACAATTTCGGCGTGAGTTCCCGCCTGGTGAACGATTGCGGCGACGTGGATGCGGCCTGGCTCGATGGTGTGACGAACGTCGGGGTTACCGCCGGCGCCTCGGCTCCGGAGCACCTGGTGCAGGAGCTCATCGAGTTTCTGCGCGACCGCGGGTTCCTGCAACTGGAGGAGATCGAACTGGTGGACGAAGATGTGCGATTCTCTCTACCCGCGGAGTTGACCATATCCATCCAATGAGCGCGCCGTCCCAAGTCGGCAGCCAGTTGGAGCAAGCGGCCGCGCTTGCCTGTCGCAAGGCCTCGGACTACCTGACTTGCCTCCAGGAACGCGACGGCCACTGGTGCGCGGAACTTACCGCCGACACCACCCTGGAATCCGATTACATTCTCTTTCAGCTCTGGCTCTATCCGCCGGTGGACGGCCAGTGGGCGCCCCAGACGCGCTCGCTGGTCAACAAGGCCGTGGCGTCCATTCTGGAGCGCCAACTGCCCGACGGCGGCTTCAATATTTACGCCGGCGGCCCGGCTGAAGTCAGCGCCTCCGTCAAGGCTTATTTCGCCCTGAAACTGGCCGGCGTGCCGGTGGACGGCGAGCGCATGCAACTCCTGAGCCAGCGCATCCTGGCTCTCGGCGGCATCCAGGCGGCCAACAGCTATGTCAAGGTCAACCTGAGCCTCTTCGACCTCTATCCGCGGGAATATTGCCCCAGCATCCCACCCGAAGTCGCGCTCCTGCCCTTCGACCTGCTCTACCAGATGTCGGCATGGACGCGCGCCATCGTGATCTCGCTCTCCATCGTGCACGCTGCCAATCCGCGCCGCCCCGTGCCCGCCGGGTTCACCCTGGATGAACTCTGGCTGCCCGGCGTCAGCCCCGCCTTTCACTACGACCCCGGGTTCTTCAACTGGCACAATTTCTTCCTCAGCGTGGATAAGCTGCTCAAGTGGTGGGAGCGCAGCGGCAGCAAAACCGTCCGCCGCCGCGCCGTGGAGAAGGCCAGGAACTGGATGGTGGAGCGCCTGCACCACTCCGACGGGCTGGGCGCCATCTATCCGCCCATGATGTATTCCGTGATGGCGCTGGATGTCCTGGGCTTTGCCAAGGATGACCCGCTGCGGGTGGACGCCCTGCGCCATTTCAACAACCTGATGGTGGATGACGGCGACCGCTTCTTCTTCCAACCCTGCTTCTCGCCGGTGTGGGATACCGCCATAGGCGCTTACGCCCTGGCGTTGGCCGATGCCCGGCACGAGTCGCTCACCCTGGCGGCGGACTGGCTGCTCCACAAGGAAATCCGCCGCAAGGGCGATTGGAGCGTCAAACGTCCCAATACGGAGCCCTCCGGGTGGGCCTTCGAGTACTCCAACGAATTCTACCCGGATATCGACGACACGGCGATGGTCATGCTCTCGCTCAGCGAGCTGCGTGCCTCCAATCCCGGGGCGCAGCAGGCGGCCGCCAGTCGCGGGCTGGCCTGGCTGTTGGACATGCAGTCGAGCGATGGCGGCTGGGCCGCTTTCGACGCCGACAACAACTGGGAATTCCTCAGCCATGTGCCGTTTTCCGATCACCACGCCATGCTGGACCCCACCTGCGCCGACATAACGGGACGCGTGCTGGAAGCCGTCGCCGCCCACGGCCTCGACGCCGGCCATAAGGCCGTGCGCCGTGGCATGAATTGGCTGGTGAAGCACCAGGAGGCCGACGGCAGTTGGTACGGCCGTTGGGGCGTGGCCTACATTTACGGCACCTGCTTCGCGCTCCGTGGACTCGCCGCGGCGGGCGAGGACGATCGCGAGGCGCACATCCTACGAGCCGGCGAATGGCTGCGCTCCATTCAGAACGCCGACGGCGGCTGGGGCGAGAGCTGCCAGAGCTACGAGCAGCGCGTTTTCACCGCCGGGCCCAGCACGCCTTCGCAAACCGCGTGGGCTATTCTGGGGCTGATCGCGGGCGGCGATCCGGCCAGCCTCAGCGTGCAGCACGGCATCGAATACCTGCTCGAAACCCAGCGCGGCGACGGTAGCTGGGACGAGGAACTCGCCACCGGGACCGGCTTCCCGCGCGTTTTCTACTTGAACTACCATCTATACAAGGATTATTTCCCCCTGCTCGCGCTGTCTTCCTACGTGAAGGCTCGCGCCACGCCGGATGGCTAGAGTCTGTCATGAAATGACCGGTCCAATCGCCGCCAACCGCTCCCTCACGCTCGCAGCTCCGATGTATTTCAGAGCAGCGATTGCGAGGAACCGGTTGGCACACTTGTTTCAAAACGGGCACTGAGATGAAACCTGCACTCGTCACCGGAGCCTCCGGGTTCCTTGGCTGGCACGTCGCGCGAGTACTTCTGGAACGCGGATACCGGGTTCGCGCCCTGGTTCGCCCGGGTAGCCAAGTTGACGCTCTCGATGTGGAATGTGTCAGGGGAGACCTGCGCGATGCCGCATCGCTGGAACGTGCGGTGGCGGGCTGCGGGCTGCTCTTCCACGTGGCGGCCGATTACCGTCTGTGGGCTAAAGATCCCGGTGAGCTCTATCGCTCTAATGTGGATGGCACCAGGAATCTGTTGCAGGCTGCGCAGCGTGCGGGTGTGGAGCGTGTCGTCTACACCAGCACCGTCGGATGCATCGGTATCCCGCCCGGCGGCATCGGCGATGAGCAGTCGCCGGTGGCGCTTGAGGACATGGCCGGAGATTACAAACGGTCCAAGTTTCTGGCCGAGCAGGTGGCGCTTGGGTTCGCCCAAGGCGGGCTGCCGGTGGTGATTGTGAACCCCACCGCGCCGCTGGGCGATCACGACGTCAAGCCCACCCCGACGGGCCAGATCGTGCTCGACTTCCTCAATGGCGATATGCCGGCCTTCATCGATACCGGCCTCAACGTGGTGGATGTCCGCGATACGGCCCTGGGCCACTGGCAGGCCTGCGAGCGCGGGCGCGACGGGGAGCGCTACATCCTGGGTTCGGAGAATCTCACCTTGGCTCAGATCCTCCAAAAGCTGGCGCGCCTTACCGGCGGAAAAGCGCCCACTCTCCGCCTTCCTTACCTGGTGGCGTATTGCGCCGGCGCGTGCAGCACCGCGTGGGCCGGCGTTACGGGCAAGCCGCCGCGCGTGCCGCTGGATGCCGTCCGTATGGCGAAGAAGAAAATGTGGGTGACGCACGCCAAGGCGGAGCGTGAACTCGGCTTCAACCCGGCCCCGGCCGACGAGGCGCTGTCCCACGCCGTCGCGTGGTTCCGGGGTGGGTTCGGCGGTGGGGCAGGCCCGCGGCCTGCCAACCTGACAACCGCATGATGAAGATGGGTGTGCGACTTGAATCCGATGGGCGCTTTTTTGGGCCAGCTTGCCGGCGGTACCCTCTGGGTCCGGCCGATTCTGGTTTTTCCCCGATGGTGGGTACCTGCATAGATGGTAGGGCGGACCCCCTGGTCCGCGGCCGACGCCCCCGTCGGCCTGTTCGCACCCTGCAAGATGCCGACGCCATTGTGGCGGCTGCGGGACGAGGGCGTCCCGCGCGGACCGGGGGGTCCGCCCCAACAAGGCCTTGGCACACCCGATGGTGGGAAAAACACTTGGCCTTGGGCTGCCAGCACGCGCCACATCACGCCAGCGATTCCACTTCTAAGTCACACACCCGATGAGAATCTTTATGGTAGCGGCGGACCCCATGGAGTTCCCCGGCATCTTGCGGCACCTCACGGAGGTGAAATCGACCACCGTGCCTGTCGCCTGGTCGCGCTCCGCCCGGTTTGGCAACCACCAACTCGTGCTGGCAGCCAACGGAGCGGGCGCGCCACGCGCCGCCTCCGCCGTCGATGCCGCCCTGCAAGGGTTCCCGGCGGAAGCCATCGTCAGTACCGGTTTCTGCGGCGCGCTGGCGCCGGAACTCCAGATCGCCGACGTCGTCGTAGGCAGCGCGATTTCGACAGGATCGCGCACTTTCCCGGCTTTGTACCCTGCGTGTCCGCGAATGCATCAGATAGGTGTGGTTTGTTCAATCGATCATGTGGCGCAGACCGCCGAGGAGAAGCGCCGGCTGCGCTCTGGCGGTGGAAGCGTGGTGGAGATGGAAGCCGCCGGGGTGGCGGAGCGCGCCGCGGCGCTAGGCGTCCCGTTCTACTGCGTCCGGGTGGTCACCGACCTGGCATGCGAAGACATGGCGAACGATTTCAACCGGGCACTGCGTCCGGACGGCCACTTCGCTACAATAAGTATATTAAGAGATACATTGCGTAATCCGCTGGTTCGTTTGCCGGAATTGCTCCGGCTGCGCAGTCGTTGCGTGCGGGCTGCGCGTGTGCTGGGAGATTTTATTGCCGACTGCCGATTCTAACGGATTCGTCATACCGCAAACCATGCAGGCAGCGGTCTACCGCGGCTCTAGCATGGTCAGCGTCGAGGAGATTCCAACCCCGTCGATCGGCCCCGGCGAGATTTTGATTCGCGTGGAGGCTTGCGGCATCTGCCACACCGATCTGAAGAAGATCCAGTACAACCTGCTGGCCCCGCCCCGCGTTTACGGGCACGAAACCGCCGGCATCGTGGCCGCCGTGGGCAGTGGAGTGACCAAGTTCGCCCCGGGAGATCGGGTTGTCGCTTTTCACCACATCCCTTGCCGCCACTGCTTCTACTGCTTGCGTAAGATCTACGCTCAGTGCCCGGTATACAAAAAGGTGGGGATTACCGCCGGGTTCGAGCCTGCCGGCGGAGGTTTCTCCCAGTACGTGCGGGTGATGGATTGGATCGTGGAAGCGGGCGTCGAGAGGATTCCCGAGGGAATCTCCTTCGAACGCGCCACCCTGGTGGAACCACTCAACACCTGCCTCAAAGCCGTGGTCCGGTGCGACCCGCAGCCGGAAGATTTCGTGGTCATCCTGGGGCAGGGTCCCATCGGGCTCATGTTCACCATGCTGACCCGCAGAACGGGGGCGCGCGTCGCCGTTACGGACACCATCGACGCCCGGTTGGACTTGGCTTCCCGATGCGGCGCCGAATTCGCCTGGGATCCCCGCCATGTCGATGTCACCGCCGAAGCCCGGCGGCTTACCGGCGGCCGTGGGGCAGATCTGGTAATCGTGGCCGCCTCGGTTCCTGGAATCGTGGAACAGGCAATGGCCTGCTCGCGGCCCGGCTCGCGAATCCTGCTTTTTGCCCAAACTTCGCCCACCGAGCGCATAGAAACTTCCGGCGCGGACCTTTGTGCAGGTGAACGAACCCTTTTGGGGTGCTATAGTGCTTCCATAGACCTACAAGCCGAGTCGGCGAAACTTGTCTTCGGCGGTGAGATTCCGGTGGAAGCGTTGATCTCCCATCGTTTGCCGTTAGTTAAAATCTGTTCAGGATTTGATTTGGCATTGCATCCAGGACCTAAATCGTTGAAAATAATCGTTGAGCCACAGAGGTGGTCATAAGTGAATAACCACATGATGGCTGCTGTGC
>JANYJN010000339.1 GCA_025358475.1 Candidatus Solibacter sp. | reverse complement strand
TCGATTCCAAAGGAGATCCACGTGGCAAAAGACGCACATAACAAAGCAGCTGAGCATCATGAAAACGCCGCGAAGGCGCATCGGATGGCCGCGGAGCACCATGGAAAGGGTGATCACGCCGCAGGCAAGAAGCACTCGACGATCGCCCTTGAGCACTCTGGTAAGGCACACGAGGCCTCGAAGGCTGCTCACGAAAAATCTGGACAACAGAAGTAACGTGCAGGTGGAATAAACCCTACGGTGGCCATGGAGGATTTGGCCACCGGGGGTTCTCCGTCGTTAGTGTGGACGAGGCCAGACGAGTAAAACGGTGAGGTTTAGCCGCTGCGCCTCAGACCGGCGGCCGGGACTGGACAAACGACAGTGAGCACGACGAAATGACGGTGGCGCGACTGCTGAGCGTCTTGGAGACGATTACTAACCGGTCACTGGTTGGTGACAAGCCGAGCGGACTTCCGCCGAGCCCCCCGGGAAGCCCGGAGTGCGAGAGCAGGGTGGGCAATTTTTAAGTCTCAAAGAGGGGAGTATGTCTTGGTCTTTGCCCCCCCGTGTGGCAACCACCAGTTCACTGATTTGGGAGCACGTGTGAGGGGGCGGGGGCCGGGCAGTGGAGCAGCGATGTTTGGATCGCCGCGCCGCCCGCACAAGATGCACGGCGGACTCGATGGGGCCGCGATCAATTGATCGCGGAAAACAAAGGCAAACTTGGGACGTTTTGCCCCGAAGTATCCTACGCCTTCAATGGAACCCTCACTCTAATAGAGTAGATCTTTTCGCCGGGAATTACAATCTTCCGTAGCATAATAAGAGGAAATACACAGAAAACTGTAGCACTACCGAAAATACCGTGATATAAAAGTAGCGTGGTATAACGATAAAGGCCGAGCGCGCAAACGCCCGGCCTCAAGACGATACCAGACGGGTATCGAGTACAACCCCATCATAGCACCCGTCTGGCTTAGCCGGAGGTGTCTATGCAACCGCCATAACGATTAGCCGCGCTCGTGCTCTCGGCTGAATTCCGCGTGAATTCAGCCGAGAAGTGAAACGTTTTTACTCCCAATTCACACTAGTAAATATAGGTCAAGAAATGGACTACATCGATTTCTTTGCGCTTGCCACTACCCGTGCGCCGTTTTGCTTTCAGGAGCGGGTACGAGATTCTGACGCCAATACCACCGTGCTCAAAGCGCCCACCGGCCTCGGCAAGACGGACTCAGTCTTGGTTTCCTGGCTGCATCGGCGGGTGACCGAGCCGGCGACGACTCCGAGGCGTTTGGTGTGGTGCCTGCCGGGACGAGCGTTGACGGAGCAGGTCGCCCAGGTGGCTGAGAAGTGTATTCAGCGGCTGGCCGATGCCCGCCTGATGCGGCCGATCAAGGTATATCGACTGATGGGCGGGAGCGAAGACAATGATGCCAAGCTGAGGCCGGACGAGGAGGCAATTCTGGTCGGCACGCAGGATATTCTGATGAGCCGGGCGCTGAATCGCGGGTATGCGCGCAAGGCGTTCCGCTGGCCCATCGATTTCGCGCTACTCAACAACGATTGTGTCTGGGTCATGGATGAGGTTCAGTTACTGGGCGATGCGCTGGCCACCTCCACGCAGCTTGCCGCCTTTCGCGAGAAGTTCGGAGTCTTTGGGGCGGCGCCCTCGTTCTGGATTTCGGCGACGGTTGATCCCGCGTGGATGAAGACGGTGGACTTCGCGGGTGGCCCGACCAGCGTGATCGCGTTGGATGACGATGACTTTAAGAATGACATCGTAAAGATGCGGTGGAATGCAGAGAAACATGTGGAGATGGCGCCGGTGAGTTGCCGTCTGCCGCAGGGTGTAGCGGAGTTTGTGGCGGTGCAGCATACTGCGGGAACGCTCACCTTGGTCATTGCGAATACGGTGCGGCGGGCGGTCGAAATCCGTGTCGCACTGGAAAAAACGACTGCCGCGGATGTGAGGCTGTTGCATTCGCGATTCCGCGCGGCGGACCGCAAGGAGCATGTGAAGACCGCCGTGAGCGGCAGTATGCCCGATGCGGGACGGATCGTGGTCGCGACTCAGGTAATCGAGGCGGGGATTGACATCGATGCGTCGTTGATGGTGAGCGACTTGGCGCCGTACGCGAGCATGGTGCAGCGGTTTGGGCGCGTCAACCGGAAGGGCGAGCGCGCGGGAAGCCGGATTTACTGGGTGGATCGACCGCTGTGGGCAAAGGAAAAGGCCCTAGCGGATGCGGTCGAACTCAGCGAGAAGGAGCAAGAGAGAGTTTGCGCGCCATACGACCCGGCTGAAGTGGCGGTGGCCGCGGGAATGCTCGCAGGAATGACATCGGCGGCCCCGGCGGACCTTCCGCCACTTGTCTCGTCACCGTCGCCGTGGAAGCATGTGCTGCGGCGGGCGGACCTGCTGGACTTGTTCGACACGAGTGCGGACTTGGGCGGGAATGAGATCGATATCTCGCGCTTCGTGCGTAGTGATCCGGAGCGGGATGTGTATATGTTCTGGCGGGACTGGGAGGGCAAGGACACGACACCGCCGGAGAAGATGGCGGAAGTCGAGGACGGGGAGCTTTGTCCGGCGCCGATTGGGGACGTGCCGCGGAAAGCGGTGTGGGCTTGGAATGCCGCTGAAGGGAAATGGGCGCGACCTGAAACGATCTATCCGGGAATGACGCTCCTGCTGCATGTCTCCGAGGGGAAATACACGGCGGACTACGGTTGGCGGCTCGAGAGCAAGGAGGCGGTGGTACCGCTCGTGTCGAGCGGCCCGGTGATGGAGAAGAACGACGACGACCGCAAGACATATGGAAAGCACCGGCAGACGCTGGAAGTGCACACGGATCAGGTGTGCGAAGAAATGCACCGGCTGATTCAAGGGTTGCCGGGTATGGGGCTTGAGCCGCATCACGCTGCATTGGCGGTAGCGGCACGATTCCACGATTGGGGGAAGGCGCATCCGGTGATGCAGGCGACGTTGCAGGGAGTAACTCCGGTGGGGCATGAGCTCTTGGCGAAATCGGCAGGCAATGGAAAGCATTCGCGGCGGTTCTTCCGGCACGAACTGGCGAGTGCGCTGGCGATGATCGGGGCGGGCGAGAGCGATCTGGCAGCGTATGTAGTAGCGGCTCATCATGGGCGGATTCGGGTGGTAGTGCGGTCGATGCCGGGGGAGCGGATCCCGGGTCGCGAGCGGGTACGGGGCATCGATGACGGTGAACAACTGCTGGCGTGTTCGCTGGGCGCCGGTGTGGAGCGACAGGAGACGGCGGTATGGCTGGAGTCCGCGAAACTGGGCTCCGCGCAAGACGGCGCTGGCTCCTGGACGGATCGCGCGCTGCGATTGCGGGACGAGTTGGGGCCGTTCAGGCTGGCGTACCTGGAAATGCTGCTGCGCACCGCGGATGAGACGGCGAGCGCCAGAGCGGAGAAGGAGGTGGCGGTATGAATGTGATCCGGTTGGGAGGCTGCGCGCTGGAGCCGCTGGGCAGCTATCTCAAGGCGTTGTCCGTGCTGCGGTTGGTGTCCGAACAGGAGGACGGTTCGGCGCGCGGGTGGTGGGAGCGCGGATGCTTCCACTTCGAGACTGAACTGGATGAGGGCGGGTTGGTGGCGTTCTTTTTGGAACGCTACGCGCCGACACCGATCCTTTCGCCTTGGAATGGTGGTAGCGGCTTCTATCCGAAGGATAAGAAGGTTGGCATCGAAGCCATCGCAGGTTCCACCGGCGAGCGATTTGCAGTCTACCGGAAAGCCGTCGAGATCTCGCGCGGGATCCCTGGAGTGGGGGAGGAGAAGGGCGATTCGAAGGCTGACGAAGATAAGCGGCGGCGGACTGACATTCAGTTGGCGTGCCGCAACCAGTTGCCGGACGGTTGCGTGGAGTGGCTGGATGCGGCGGTCGGCATCTCTGCGGAGAACAAGAGGACCTTTGCGCCCATTCTTGGCACGGGCGGCAATGAAGGACGCCTAGACTACACCAACAACTTCATGGAACATGTGGCCGAGTTGCTGATTGCACCGGACGGCCAGATGCCGGTGGAAGCACTTCTGAGGAATGCGCTGTTCGGATCGGCCACGGCGGGGCTTCAGCCGGGGGCCGTGGGGCAGTACGATCCGGGACGGGCGGGAGGATTCAACCAGGGGCAAGGTGTGGAGACCGCGGACATCGCGACCAACCCGTGGAACTTCGTGCTGACCCTGGAAGGGGCCGTGGCGTGGGCCGCGGGGCTATACCGGCGGCAAGGAGTCGCGTTCCGCAGTACCTTTCTTTGCAGTCCGTTCACGGTTGAGACCACGCCGGTTGGGTACGGTTCAGCGGCTGCGAAGGACGCAGACTCCGCTCGCGCGGAGATATGGGCTCCGATTTGGGACCGGCGTGCAACGTATGGAGAACTGAAGACGTTACTGCGCGAGGGGCGGGCAGCGGTGGACGGCCGGCCCGCGCAGAACGGACTGGAATTCGCAGAAGCCGCGTGCATGCTGGGCGTGGATCGCGGTATTGCGGGCTTCATGCGGTACAACCTGCTGAAGCGGCGCGGTGACAGCTACATCGCGCTGCCGGTTGGCCGCTTCGAGGTAAAGGACCGGTCCGAGAGCGATCTGGTACGCGAGCTGAACGGGATTCTCGACGCGATCGCCTGGCAGATGAAGTCGCCGCCTGCCGAGTTCGCGAGCCTGCGGCGGCAAGTGGAAGAAGGCATGTACAACGTCCTGCTGCGCGGCGCGGAAGCTCTCGAAGACTTGGCCGCGAGTGTTGGGCGGCTGTACCGCCGGCTTCTGCTGACGGGCAAAGAGGTGCACGTCCCGGCGAGCATGAGCCGGAGGTGGGTCAGCAAGCTCGCAAGCACGAGCGCCGAGGCTCGCATTGCGGCGGCGCTGGCGGGAATGTGGGACCGGGACGCACCAGGGATGGTGGAACATCTGGACCGCTTTAACAGCAGCTTCTCCTGGATGGGGGCGACGGTGGCGGAACGCATGGCGCGGACCCTGGAGCGGCGCGTCCTACTGGCGGAGCAGCGAGGTCTCGACCGTAATCCGCTGGGGTCGGCCTACCGGGCACGCATCGGCGATGCGACGCTTTTCCTGGAAGGTTCGGTGGATGACGAGCGGATCGAGGAGTTGCTGTTCGCATTCACCCTGGTGAATTGGAGGAAGGACGATTCGGGAGAGAGCAAGGGGTGGGACGACGTGGGGGTGTGGCCGGTTTACGCGTTGCTGAAGCACCTGTTCTTCGCCGAACAGGTGGAGACCGGGGAGGGCAAGAAATACTTGATGGCAGACCTGGGCGTACTGGCGGCGTTGACCGCAGACGACGTAGGGCAGGCCGTGAGGACTGGTGCGCGGCGGCTGCAAAATGCCGGTCTGTTGCGGGCGGATATGCAAGACCCCGGCGGCTTTAATGGCATGAGACTGGCGGCGGCGCTACTGATTCCAGTGCCGTACGGGACCGTGATGCAAGACCTATTTGGAGCGAAACAGGAGAGATGAAATGATGGAATGGACGAAGCTAGAGAAGGCACCGCGGATTCTTCTGGAGGCGGAACTGGTGCCCGCTCAGGGAGACCGGTTTCAACCGACCGGGTTCGCGGACCTTGGGGCGGCGCAGTACACGCGCCCCGATGGCAAAGAAATGCTGTTGGTGGAGAGTGCGCAAAGTGTGGCGAACCGCCTGGAGAAGACGTGCCTTGACGGAGACGGTCCGGACCTGGCGGCGGAGTTGAATGGCCTCCCCTACGTGGCGGCCACGCTGAGCGGAGTAGGCGAGTCCCTGCGCACGAGCTCGTTGGTTGAAGCGCACCGGATCGGCTCGCCCTACTTCCTGCATAACAAGGAATTCAAGGATAAGTTGGCAAAGGAGATGAAGTACAATCCCAAACGCCCGCTGGATTGGAAAACGATCTATGCCACGCTGTTCAGGTACGACCCCAACAGTCTGCTTCACGGGGTATTTCTCTCACTGCTGGAAGGTGGACGAGTCAGGGCCCCGCGCGCGGTGACGGGATTCATAGAAGCGGAGGACGTTAGGAAAGCGATTTCGGGCGGGGTAAAGAACAGTGCCGTCGATCCGAAGGGCGAACTGCAGGCGGCTGACGCGGCTGGGGGTGAGAAGGGCGTATACAGCAACGTGCCATACAGCCGGATCGAATACACGGCGGGTAGGATTCGCGCGTACTTCAATATCGATCTGGCGCTGATTCGCGGGTACGGGTTGCCGGCGGAGGCGTACCGGTTGCTGGTTGGACTGGCGCTGCTGAAGATCCGACGGTTCCTGGGCGGCCAGTTGCGTCTGCGCACTGCGTGCGACTTTCGGCTGGTTAGCGATGTGGAGGCAACGACGCCGGCGGGGTTCGTAGTCCCCGATGAAGCGGTGCTGTTGAGCGGCGTGCAGACGGCGATTGTGGAGTGCAAGGCGCTGTTTGCCGAAGTGCCGGTCTGGGAAGTGATTACCACGGTAAAGATCGTGAAGGGCAAGAAGGGCGAGGGTGAGGTTGGCGGAGACGTGAAGTGACTACGATTGAGTTGAAGTTTCCTGCGCATCGTTTTCACGCGACGCCGTGGGGCCGGCATGTGAATGAGGGCGCGGTAGAGTGGCCTCCCTCGCCGTATCGCCTGGTGCGCGCGCTGTACGATGCGTGGAAGAGGAAGCACGCAGAAGTGCCGGAAGCGGCGATAGAGGAATTGCTTCGTGCGTTGGCGGTGGAGGCTCCGAGTTACCGCCTGCCTTTGGCCACGGCTTCGCACACACGAAGCTACCTGAATAGCAATACGCTCGATCCGACGGAGAAGAGCTTAATCTTCGACGCGTTCGTGGCGATTTCGCCCAACGCCTCGCTATACGTGACTTGGCCGAGCCTTCACCTGGCAGCAGCGCAGAGCGAGTTACTGGGCCGCTTGCTGGGCTCCTTGAACTATATCGGACGGTCGGAATCGTGGATCGATGCACGGCTCCACGATGGACTACTGGAAGAGGGAATCCGGTGCGAGCCGATGACGGAGAGCGGGGAAAGCAGGGACATGGTGCCGGTGGCCTGTCTGGTGCCCGCGGACGGATACACGGAGAAGCGGTCATGGCTGGACGCGATAGCGTATTCGACGGCGGAGTTTCAGAGGGAACGGCGGAGCCTGCCTCCGGCGATGCGTATGGTCCCCTACGTGAGGCCCGCTAACGCGGTGCTGACAAGGGTTCAGGGGACCTCCCGAAAGCATGCCGGTCTTCAGGCGGTAATGTTGGGCTTGAACGCAACGGTGCTTCCGCTGGTGACGGCAACGGTAGAGGTCGCAGAGCAGGTTCGGGTCCGGCTGATGGGTATTCACAAGGTAGTGATGGGAGACCCTCGGAACGTATCGCCGAAGTTCAGCGGGAAAACGGCGGAGGGAGAACCGGGCAAGGACCATCAGCACGCGTTCATTCTGCCCCTAAGCAATGGACGGGGGCGCATCGACCGGGTTCTGATTTATACCCGCGCTCCGGAAGGCTTCGTATCGGATGAAGTGCAGGCAATTCTGCGCATGACCGAGTTGTACGGGCGATCAACCGAAGATCCCATCCGGGTGATGGCCACGCAACGGGCAGCTACGGGTAGAGGAAGTGAGATTCGGAAGGCCGTGACGAGCGTCGTCAGCACCACGCCCTTTTGCCCAGGGCGGCATTGGCGCAAGGGTCGCGGAAAGTACTCGGAGTTCCTGGCTGATGAGATACGCCGCGAATGCAGGAACCACGGGCTCAAGGAGCCTCGAAGCGTAACGATGTTGGCAGGGTCGCCTGGACTGTTTGAGTGGGTGGAGTTCCGGCGCAATCGCAAGGATGACGCGCCTCGTCCGGGATACGGATTTCGCCTGGAGTTCGACGAGCCCGTGCCCGCGCCGTTCAGTCTAGGCTACGGATGCCATTTCGGCCTGGGCCAATTCGCGGCAGTGGAATGACGGACGATGCGCACGTCCTACCTGATCTGCTACGACATTTGCGATGACAAGCGCCTGCGCAGAGTTTTCCAAACGATGCGCGGGTACGGCGACCATTTGCAGTTCTCCATCTTCGAATGCCAGTTGACCGCGACCGACTTGGCGCGATGCCGGTCGGCGCTGGCATCGATCATCCACCACACCGAGGACCAGGTGCTTTTCGTCAACCTGGGGCCCGCCGCGGGGCGGGGCGACCGCGTGATCGCGGCCCTCGGCAAACCCTATACGGCGGTCGACGCGCCGTGCATCATCGTGTGAGGTGTTCAAGTGGGCGCACTGCCGATCCAAATCGAAGCCAAGCGGGAACTGCCGGACTATCTGCCGGCGCGGATGGTCAACGAGTACACGTACTGTCCGCGACTCTTCTTCTATGAATGGGTAGAGGGACTGTTCGCGGAGAGCGTAGACACGGTGGAGGGCACAATCCAGCACCGCCGCGTGGACGCCAAGGCGACGGCGATGCCCGACGCCAAAGAGGTGGAAGCGCGGGAAGAGAAGACGACAGACGACGAAAGGGGATCGTCTGTCCCACCACCGCAATCGATCCACTCGCGGAGCGTGCAGTTGTCGAGCGAGCGGCTGCGGGTGATCGCGAAGATGGACCTGGTGGAGGTGGAAGGCGGCGTGGCGACGCCGGTGGATTACAAGCACGGGCGTCCGCGCGACGGGGCGGAGGGGCTTGCATTGTGGCCGGCGGACAGGGCGCAGCTCGGCGTCCAGGGAATCGTGCTGCGGGAGAATGGGTACCGTTGCGACGAAGGGGTTGCGTACTACCGCAAGACGGGGCAGCGGGTGCGGGTGGTGTTCGACGAGGCGGCGATCGCGGAGACGGAGGCACTGATCCTGGAAGCGTGGGGGCTGGCGGAAGCGGGAGAGATTCCGGCGCCGCTGGAGGATTCGCCGAAGTGTCCGGGGTGCTCACTGGTAGGGATCTGCCTGCCGGACGAGACGTGGCGGGCGGCGGAGGAAGAGGGCGACGAACCGCGGCAACTGGCGCTGTTCGACCTGCCACGACGCAAGCAGGCGAAGCGCGAAGTCCGCCCGATGATGACGCCGCGGAGCGAACTACGTCCGCTGTATCTGAACACGCAGGGGGTGAGGATCGGCAAGAGCGGGGCGGTCCTCCAGGTGAAGGATAAGGAGAAGCTGCTGCAACAGGTGCGGATCGGCGAGATCTGCCAGGTGAATCTGATGGGGAACGTGCAGATCACGACGCAGGCGGTGCAGGCGCTGTGCGAGGCGGAGGTGCCGGTGTGCTACTTCTCGATGGGCGGGTGGTTCTACGGGATTACGCTAGGGCTGAACACTAAGAATGTGTTCCTGCGGCGGAACCAGTTCCGGCTGGCGGAGCAGGAATATTTCGCGCGGACGATTGCGCGGCGGCTGGTGGCGGGGAAGATTCGCAATCAGAGGACGCTGTTGCAGCGGAATCACGTAGAGCCGAAGCGGGAGACGCTGGTGGGGATGAAGGCGATGGCGGAGCGGGCGGAGGGCGCGGGGTCGCTGGAGGAGTTGCTGGGGATCGAGGGGAATGCGGCGCGGCTGTACTTCGGGGAATTCGCGGGTATGATGAAGCCGGACGAGGAAGCGGGGACGAGTCCGCTGCCGTTCGAGATGGATGGGCGGAACCGGCGGCCGCCGAGGGATCCGGTGAACGCGATGCTGTCGCTGGGGTACAGCTTGTTGGCGAAGGATCTGACGGTGGCGTGCTACGCGGTGGGGTTCGACCCGTACGTGGGGTTCTACCATCAACCGCGGTTCGGCCGGCCGGCGCTGGCGCTGGATTTGATGGAGCCGTTTCGGGCGCTGATTGTGGATTCGGCGGTGCTGACGGCGGTGAACACGGGGATGGTGACGGCGCGGGATTTTGTGCGGGCCGGGGGCGCGGTGGCGCTGACGGCGGGCGGGAGGAAGGCATTCTTCCGGGCGTATGAGATGCGGATGGATACGCTGGTGACGCACCCGTTGTTCGAGTACCGGGTGAGCTACCGGCGGTTGCTGGAGATCCAGGCGCGGCTGTTGGCGCGTGTATTGGAGGGGGAGATTGCGGAATACCCGGTATTCACGACGCGGTAGCGGGGTGCGAGCGGCGGGTCGGGGTGGATGGAGCGGGGGGCGCTCGCGGATGGGTAAAGGTGCGGGAGGGCGGGAGTTAGCGGCGGGGAGGATGGCGGGGGAGTGGGAATTGGGCTTAAGATGGAGAGGCGCTCGCGAACAGGCGCGCAGGTCATTGAAAACAGAATCGAATAGAGAGGGTACGATTCCGCGATCAACTGATCGCGGCCCCATTGAAGCTCCACATTCCTCTCCGTCCTAGCTCCGCTCCCCCAGGATTCCGCGATCAACTGATCGCGGCCCCATTGAAGCCCGTAGGAAGGTGGACTAGCG
>JANYJN010000303.1 GCA_025358475.1 Candidatus Solibacter sp. | reverse complement strand
ATCATGGCTTCGGTGGTCAGCATCAGGCCGGCGATGGACGCCGCGTGCTGCAGGGCCGAGCGGGTCACCTTGGTCGGATCGATGACGCCCGCCGCTACCAGGTCTTCGTAGGTATCGGTGGCGGCATTGTAGCCGAAGTTGGTGTTCTCGTTGGTGCGGACCTTATCGACGACGATGGCGCCTTCAGTGCCCGAGTTAGAGACGATCTGGCGAAGGGGCTCTTCGCAGGCGCGCTTCACGATGGTGACGCCGATCTGCTCGTCGCCATCCACCTTGAAGGCGATCAGGGCCTTGGCTGCGCGCAACAGCGCGACGCCGCCGCCGGGAACGATGCCTTCCTCAACCGCCGCGCGGGTGGCATGCAGGGCATCCTCCACGCGGGCCTTCTTTTCCTTCATTTCGGTCTCGGTGGCCGCGCCGACCTTGATCACCGCGACGCCGCCGGCGAGCTTCGCCAGGCGTTCCTGGAGCTTCTCGCGATCATAATCGCTGGTGGTCTCGTCGATCTGCGTACGGAGCTGCTTGATGCGCCCCGCGATGGCCTTCGACTGCCCGCCGCCGTCCACGATGGTGGTGTTATCCTTGTCCACCGTGACGCGCTTGGCGCGGCCCAGATCCTCGAGCTTCACGCCTTCCAGCTTGACGCCGATATCTTCCATGATCGGCTTGCCGCCGGTCAGGATTCCGATGTCTTCCAGCATCGCCTTGCGGCGGTCGCCGAAGCCCGGAGCCTTCACCGCGCATGCGTTCAGCGTGCCGCGCAGCTTGTTGACCACCAGGGTGGCGAGCGCTTCGCCTTCCACTTCCTCGGCCACGATCAATAGCGGCTTGCCGGAGCGGGCGATCTGCTCCAACAGCGGCAGCAGATCTTTCATGTTGGCGATTTTCTTCTCGTGGATCAGGATGTAGGGATCTTCCAGAACCACTTCCATGCGCTCGGCATCGCTCACGAAGTACGGGGAGAGATAGCCGCGGTCGAACTGCATACCTTCGACGGTATCCAGCTCCGTTACCATGGTCTTGGATTCTTCCACCGTGATCACGCCATCTTTGCCGACCTTCTTCATGGCTTCGGCGATGATGTTGCCGATGGTGTGGTCGCTGTTGGCCGAAATGGTGCCAACCTGGGCGATCATATCGCCGGACACGGGCTTGGAAAGCTTCTTGACTTCTTCGGTGACCAGTTCGACGGCCTTGTCGATGCCGCGCTTCAGCGCCATCGGGTTGGCGCCGGCCGCAACGGCCTTCACGCCTTCGCGGTAGATGGCCTGCGCCAGGATGGTCGCGGTCGTGGTACCGTCGCCGGCCACATCGCTGGTCTTGGAGGCCACTTCGCGCACCATCTGGGCGCCCATGTTCTCCAAGGGATCCTTTAGTTCGATTTCCTTGGCGACCGTGACACCGTCCTTGGTGATCGTCGGTCCGCCGAACTTCTTCTCCAGAACCACGTTCCGGCCCTTCGGGCCGAGGGTCACTTTCACCGCGTCGGCAAGTTGGTTCACACCGCGCAGAATCGCCTGACGTGAGGCATCGGCATATATAATTTGTTTCGCCATAGTCGTATGCTCCTTAGCTCGCTTTCTTCGCCGCTACCGGCTTTGCGTCCAAAATCCCGAGGACTTCATCCTCACGCATGATCAGGTACTCTTCCCCATCCAGCTTGATGTCGCTGCCGGAGTACTTGCCAAAAAGGATACGGTCGCCCACCTGAACATCGAGCGCCACCACCTTGCCGTCGTCCAGGCGCTTGCCCTTGCCTACGGCTGCTACTTCGCCTTCCTGCGGTTTCTCTTTCGCGGTATCGGGAATGTACAGACCACCCTGCATCTGTTCCTTCTCCTCGATCCGTTTGACCACGATGCGGTCATACAGCGGACGAATCTTCATGGATTAACTACCTCCCACTTTCTAAAATTTTGGGTATTTGATCTACCAGCGTACTCATGCGAAATTGCTGAGTTCCACAAGTATTATTAGCACACTTCAGGATAGAGTGACAAGATTTATCCGTAAGTTAATCAAAACAATATAGTTATAATACTTGACAGTAATGCACTAAGATTATCTACTGGAGTTGGCGAGCGCTACCGTAATCCCGGTACCCACTCGAAGATCCCTCTTTTCTTATCCTTATGCACTCCATGCCACGGAAAGCACCGTCCGTTCATCGCCACGTACACTCCCTCGCCCGCCGTCTGCACAAATGCCATGGCCGTGCCCAGATTAAATAATCCGTCGGAACTCCCGAAGGTATAGGGCACCATGGCGCCGGTGAGCACCACGGTCTTACCCTTCAGTCCGCGGCCCAGTACGGCGGCCGTCTCCGCCATGGTGTCGGTGCCGTGGGTAATCACGATGCGCGTTTCCGGGACGGCCCGGCATCGCTCCAGGATGTGGCCGCGGTCGGCATCGGTCATCTGCAAGCTGTCGATCATCATGAGGGTTTCGATCTCCACCTCCAGCAGGCAGCGGCCCAGACGCAGCATGTCGCCGGTATGCGTGTTTTGGAAGGACAACTCGCCGTTCAGTTCGTTGTATTCCTTGTCGAAGGTGCCGCCGGTGACAAGGATGCGGATGGGGTCCATAGTCGCGTCTTCTGTCAGCATAGCGCCCTATCGTGCCTGGCAGCGTCGCCCCCAATCCGAGCCGCCACCGTAAGGGAACGCTCCTTGGAAGCTGTGAAATAATGCGGTTCGCAGGCGGAGGCGCCTGCGCCACCACTGGCCAGTCGTTTGCATGCCAAGGTGGGGCCGGCGCTTTCGCCTGCCAATTCCGGTTCCGGGCGAATATTTCACAGGTTCTAACGGTCGCGGCTCGGAGTGGAGTCTCTTCAAGTCGCGCCCACCTCCATGTCTCCGATTTGCATACCGCGCTATATTGGAGTCATCCCCATGCGAGGTATGCGCTGGCTCCTGCTGGTGGCAATAGCCGCGATCCTCGGCGGCGTGGTCTACCAATATCGAGCACAAAAAAGACTATTGGCACGCGACACGCCGGTTACGCCTGCGCTGCTTTCGGCGGACCTCAGCGCCTCCTCGCAACACTGGCAGTATCGCGACAAAGACCTCAAAACCGGCCGCATCAAATCGGACATCGACGCCGAAAGCATGCAGCAGGTGAAAGACGCTTCCCGGGTGGATCTCAAGAACGTCACCATGAAGATCTACGGTAAGGACGGCAAGACCTACGACCTGGTGAAGAGCGCCGCCGCCACCTTCACTACCGCGGGGAAAAGTCTCTACTCCCAGGGCGACGTAGAAATCACGCTCAATCTGTCCATCGAAGGGCCGCCAGCCACTCAACCCACCGTCGTTAAGACCTCCGGCCTGACCTGCGACAGCACCACGGGACGCGTCGATACCGACCAGCCCTCCAGTTTCGTCTTCCAAAAGGGCGACGGCAAGGCAAGCGGCGCCACCTACGATCCGGCTAGCCATGAGCTGCTGATGAAGCGCGACGTGGAGGTGCATTGGAATCCGCCGGGGACGAACGCCAAGCCCATGAAGATTGAAGCCTCGACGTTGGCCTATCACGAGACCACCAGCGAGATCTGGCTCAAACCATGGGGCCGCATGACGCGCGAAAATATGATAGTGGAAGGCAACGAGGTGGTGGTCAAACTGCAAAATGAGGTGATCCGCGCCATCACCGCCGTCCGCGCTCATGGTAGCGACGACTACCCCAATCGCAAACTGCGTTACGCCGCCGAAGAGCTGGCCATGGATTTCGATGACGACGGCCTGGCGCGGAAGATAGTCGGCAACCACAATGCCAGCCTGGTATCCACCACCGACGCCTCGGAGACCACGGTCACCGCCGGCCGGGTCGATCTGGATTTCCAGCCGGATGGCCGGGAGAGCGTGCTAACCCAGGTGGCGGCCGCCGGCGACGCGGTGGTGACCGCGAAACCGCTGGCGGCTCCGGGACGCCAGTTGAGCGAAACCCACGTGCTGCGCAGCCAGGCGCTGGAAATGAAGATGCGGCCCGGCGGACGCGAAATGGAAAGCGTGGTCACCAAAGCGCCTGGCACGCTGGAGTTCCTGCCCAACCTTCCGGCGCAGCGCCATCGTCTGCTGGATGGCCAGGATTTCGTGATCGCCTACGGCCCCGAGAATCGGCTGGACAACTTCCGCGCGGCCAACGTGAAAACCCACACCGACCCCACGGTTGAGGAGCGCAAGCGCAATCGCCCGGCCAGCACCACCACCAGCCGGGAACTGGAGGCGCGCTTCGACCCCAAGACCAGCCGCCTGGGGAGCATGCGGCAATCCGGCGATTTCGCCTACGAGGAAGGCGACCGCAAGGCGCGCGCCGCCACCGCCACTATGGACGCCGACCAGAATCTGATCCTGCTGGACTCTGCCGCGCGGATGTGGGACGCCACCGGATCCACCGCGGCCGACCACATACGGCTGGACCAGCGCACCGGCGATTTCCTCGCCGAGGGCAACGTCACTTCCAGCCGGCTGCCCGATAAGGACCAGAAGAAGAACTCCGAAATGCTCTCCGGCGAGGACCCTCTGCAGGCCACCGCGCGCAAAATGGACTCCCGCAATCGCAACCGGCAGATTCACTACGAAGGCGCGGTCCAGATGTGGCAGGGCGCCAACCGCATACAGGCCGACGTGGTGGATTTGGACCGCAATCCGGATCCCCTGAAACGCACGCTGGTGGCCGACGGGCACGTGGTGACCAAACTCTGGGAAGGGGCTCAGGATGGCAAAAACAGGAACGAAAACAAGAAGAAGGCGGCGGCTCCCACGCTGACCGAAGTCCACGCCGCGCACATGGTCTATACCGAAGCCACCCGTCTGACGCACTACACCGGCGGCGTCCAGTTGAGCCGTCCAGCTCTTCAGGTGAAGGGACAGGAATTGCGTGCGTTCCTGACCGAATCGGGCGCCGATTCGAGGCTCGAAAAGGCCCTCGCCGATGGCGCGGTGGAAATCTTCTCTACCGGTAAGGACCGCACACGCAGCGGCACCGGCGAGCACGCCGAGTACTACACTGCCGACCAGAAGGTCATCCTGCGCGGCGCCCGTGTGCGCATGGTGGAAAAGGTATTCACCAGTCCGAAGCCCAACACCACAGAGGGCAGGGAAGCCATCTACTTCGCCAACGATGATAGGCTATTGATGACGGGCGAACCCGAAAAACCCGGCAACAGCCGCATCAACCGGAAGAAGGGGAAATAGGGGCTGTGGCCCATCGGCATGAGCAAACTCGAAACGCGGCAAATCTCCAAGACCTACCGGGGCCGCCGCGTGGTGGACGACGTCACGGTTTTCGTCCAGCAGGGCGAAGTGGTGGGCCTGCTCGGCCCCAACGGCGCCGGCAAGACCACGTCGTTCTACATGATCGTCGGTCTGATCAGTCCCGATTCCGGGCGCATCCTGGTGGACGATAAGGATATCACCGACCTGCCCATGTATCAGCGCGCCCGCCGCGGCATCAGCTACCTGCCGCAGGAAGCCAGCGTGTTCCGTAAGCTGACGGTGGAAGAAAACCTGATGGCGATTCTGGAAACGCTGCCCCTGCGCGCGCGGGAACGCCGCGAAACCATGGAGCGCCTGCTGGACCAGTTGGGTCTCGAAACGGTGCGTGGCAGCCGCGGCTACATGCTCTCCGGCGGCGAGCGGCGGCGCGTGGAAATCGCCCGCTCGCTGGTCATCAGTCCCAGCTTTCTGCTGTTGGACGAGCCGTTCAGCGGCATCGACCCGATTCAGGTGCTGGAGTTGCAGCGCATCATTTTCGATCTAAAGCGCAGTGGCATCGGCATCCTGGTCACCGACCACAACGTGAGGGAAACGCTGGCAGTCACGGATCGCGCGTACATCATCGATAATGGCCGCATTTTTCGCGCCGGGAGTCCGGAAGCGCTGGCGCGCGATCCCGAGGTCCGGCGGGTATACTTGGGGGAGTCTTTTACACTATGAAACCAACGTGCTTATTGATTCTTTCGGCTGCGGCGGCGTTCGCCCAGCCATTTTCCTTCGGTGTCAAGGGTGGCATGCCCATGACCGATTTTCTGAACGTGGTGCGCACGCAGAATATCAATGCCAGCACCACCACCAATCGATATATTGTGGGCCTGACCGGGGAGGTGCGGTCGTCCTTCGGACTCGGCGTGGAGGTGGATGTTCTCTACCGCCACTTTCGCTACAGCTCAAGCACCGGAATCGGCAACGTCACCTCGAATCTGACCAACATCGACACCACCTCCGGCGCGTGGGAGTTTCCGGTGCTCCTCAAGTACCGCTTCCCGGGGAAAATCATCCGCCCGTTCGTGGATGGCGGCGTGTCATGGGACAGGCTGAGCGGCCTGACGCAGACGGCCAAGAGCGTGGTGGCTACTGTCACGCACTCGAGTACCACGTCGAGCCCGGTCGAACTTGCCAACAGCACAACGCGCGGCTACGTGTTGGGCGCTGGCGTGGATCTGAAACTGCTAGTGATCCACATCACCCCGGAAGTGCGTCTCACCCGTTGGGGCGCGAAGCACTTCATCGATCCGAACGGCTTTCTGAATAGTAAGCAGAATCAGGCCGAATTCCTACTCGGCTTGACGTTCTAGCTTCAGTGGCATAAGGCTCCGCCTTATGCCACTCATTTCACGTTCCAGCCGTCCACCTCCACCACCGTTTTCACCTTGAGAGTCTGATACGTGGCGGTGATCTGGCGCGTCTGGCCGGGAAGCAGGGGAAAGTAATTATCTTCCCAGAGGACCGGGAGCACTTCCTCCCCGTCCGTATCCTTGTTCACTTTGAGGTGCACGCCGAAAGCCAGCGACTTACTAGGATTGGTCACGGTGACGGTGGTCGAGTGGTCAGTCGATGTCGAAGCCACCTTCAACGTTACTGGCGGCAGCGTACCAAGCGCCGTGTAATCGGCGAACGTCTTAGTGGGTGTGGTGTACCAGGTGCCTTTGTCCCACTGCAAAGTTTCCGGGCTGGTGGAGAACCAGTAGAAGTTCTCGCTGACTTTGTCGTCGGAGGAATCTTCCAGTGTCAGGCTGAGAAACCATGTCCCGCTGAGGCCCGCTATCTCCGGCAGGGTGAAGACGCGCGTGCTGCTATCGGGTTCGGCATTCATCTTCGCCTCGCGCGAAAATTTCACGCTCATATCCAGGTTGTACACCGCCGCCACCACTTTCATGTTTGCGAACGGCTGGTAGAACGAGTTGACCACCACGATGGAGCGGTCGTCGTAGGAGTACTGCACGTGCAGCGGCTCGCAGGCTTTCTTCGCCCCGAAGTAAGAGCCGCCGGGCCGCAGATACCAATCGTATAGGTGCCAGATCATTCCGGGCCAGGCGTTATTCAGCATCCATTGGATAACTCCCGTGGACGTGTACTTATTGCGGCCGAAGGCCTCGAACATGGCGCGGTGGCCTTCGTAGGCCATCACCTGCGCCTTGCGCGCGTAATCTTCGGCGGATTTCGCCGGCCCGTAGCGTTTGTTCAGGGCTTCGGTGAAAACGCCGATGTTCTTGAACTGGCCGCCGCCGGCGTGATAGTCCCAGTCGGAATTCACCGGCCAAAGTTTGTCGGAGGGCAGCATGCGGCGCAGGCTTTCGATGGGCGGCGGCGCCGGGCCCGGGCTGGTTTCCGTGTTGAAGCCGTGCGCCCCGCCGGCGTTGGTATCCAGCAGCCAGTAGGATGGCGCGACATATTCGTAGGGGCCAGTCATCTTGAGCCCCGTTTCTCCGGCCGGAGTCTTCTTCGCGGTGGCGGAAGACTGATACGGGTTGGGCCACTCCACATCCTTGATCACGTCGAGATAGAGTTGCTCGATCCTGGGCGGCGGTGGATTGTCGCTGCCGTAGAGCCAGTCGAACACCGAGGGATGGCGTGCCAGGCGGCGCAACTGATCGCGCAGGCTTTCGGCCGCCACCACTTCGTCTTCCTTGTCCCACTGCGCCCACTTCTCCCAGTGATCGCAGCAGCACCAGCCGGCCAGCACCAGGATGCCCATGCGGTCGCAAAGCTCCAGGAAATGGTCGTCTTCCAGCTTGCCTTCAAAGCGCACCGCGTTGAGGTTCATGTCGCGCACATAGCGCAGCTCGGCCTCCTGGCGTTCGGGTGAAGAGCGCAGCAGCATGTCGAAGGTGTAACCCGCGCCGCGGATCAGGATGTTCTTGCCGTTGATGTGGAACAGGCGATGGCCCTTGGCATCGAGCTCGCTAGAGACTTCGCGGATGCCGAACTCGGTGTGGCTGCTGTCGCTGGTCTTGCCGCCGGTTTCGAAGGCAAGGTCCAACGGATAGAGGTTCTGCGGGCCCACCTGTGCCGGCCACCACAGGCGAGGGTTCGGGACCAGGAGCGGCGCGAAGTGGATCACTTTGGTTTCGTGCGCGGCCAGTTTCACGGGCTCGGAAAACTTCATCTGTTCGATTGTGCCTTTGAGAACGCCCTCGATGGGTTGCGCGGAGGCGTTCTTCAATTCGGCGCGTACGCTGAGTTGGGCGCCGCCTGTGAGGTGCGTGGTCACCACGGGATAGCGTATGGCGACGGGCCCGGTGGCGGTGATGGAAACGTCGCGCCACAGGCCCATTCCCTTGTCGGGCGGCAGAGGGTTCCAATCGACGAACGTGATCGCGAGATCGCCGGGCTCGGGCGGGAAAATCTCGATGGCGAGCGCGTTGGCGCCGCCCGGTTTGGCGGCGGCGGTGACGTCGAATTCAAAAAGACGCCAGGCGCCGGCAAGTTGAACCGCAGCCGCGATCTGTTGGCCGTTCAGCCAGACGTTGGCGCGGAAGTTAATGCCGTCGAAACCCAGCCAGAGCGTCTTGCCCCGGTAATCCGCGGGCAACTGAAACTCGGTGCGGAACCACCAGGGTTTATGGAAGGGGCTGTCGTCCGGCATGGGCGCGTTGGAGAAGTTGAATCCGATGGGGTAGCTGACGCCCGGCGCGGAGCGCAGGTTCGTCCCGAAGTACGGGTCGGGATAGACGTGCGCCGCCACCAGCGCGCTGAAGACGGTGGTGGGCAGGGTGGCCGGATGCCAGGCGCGCGGCGGGCGAAATCCGGCCACGGAGAGCGCGGCGCCATTTTCGCGCACCTCGGCCGAGGACTGGATGGCCCAGTTCTGCCGCAGCAGCATTTTCGATTCCGGAGCGGCGGCGGCCACGCGGGCAAGCAGGGCGGCGAGGATCAGTGAACGGCGCATACAAGGATTTCCTCCGCGAAAGAGAATTGTGGCATAAGTTGCTCATGACGCCCAGGGGGCGTCGCGACGAATGACGAAAATCTTGCCGCCGGTCAGGAGATCGCTCCCACGGTCGCGGCTCTGCTTGACGCATCGCAACTCCAATCCGAGCCGCGACCGTGAGAGAGCACTCTTCTGGTGCGAACGTCTATTTTCGAGGAAGGCTCCGCCTTGTGCATCCGGGCGCAACTCGGACTTGGCCATGCGCTCCCCACCGCTGATAAACTAGGGCTTACATGAAACCATTCAGCCTCGTTTGCCTCCTCGCCACGGCGGCCCTGATTCCCGCGGTTGCCCAGAATGCCACCCGGAAAGCCGATCCGTTCACCGGGCGATGGGACTTTGTCGTCACGCCCAACGCCGCCAACGCCAAAGCCTATCCCGCTTGGATGAATGTCGGCGTGAAGGACGGCGCTGCTGCGGTCCGCATCCAGCCGCGCGGCGGCAGCGCGTTCTACGCCAAGCAGTTCAAAGTAGAAGGCATGCATCTCAACGTGCAATGGGGCATCGACGACACCACCTGGGATCTCGATCTCAAAGGCGGCAAGCTCACCGGCGTCGAAAAGCGCGGCGCCAATGTGTTCGCCGATCTCGCCGCCGTGCGCGCCCCGCTGCTGAAGCGCAATCCGCCAAAGACGTGGACCGCCGCTGAGCCGATCTTTAACGGCAAGGACCTCACCGGATGGGAGCCCACCAACCCGGCCGCGGCCAATCACTGGATGGTCAAAGATAGCGAACTGGTCAACGAATCCAAGGGCGCGAACCTGAAAACCACCCGCAAGTTCGACAATTTCAAACTGCACATCGAGTTCAACTGTCCCGAAGACGGCAACAGCGGAATCTATCTGCGCGGCCGCTACGAAATCCAGGTGGAATACGAGAAGGTGGACGTCAACGACAAGTTTCACAGCATCGGGTCGGTCTACAGCATGCTCGCGCCGGCGGTGGAGTTGCCGCGCACGCCGGGCAAGTGGGAGAGCTTCGACATCACGCTGCTGGGCCGCTGGCTGACCGTGGTTCGCAACGGCGTCAAGACCATCGACAACCAGGAGATCGCCGGCAGTACGGGCGGCGCACTCGATTCCAACGAAGGCGAGCCCGGCCCGTTCTACCTGCAGGGCGACCACACCGGCGGCATGAAGTACCGCAACATCACCGTCCAGGTTCCGAAGCCATAGCCATCTGGCGCGCCATCTCACGAGTATCGATATCACCATCCCGAAATAATGGCGTCCGTAGAGCGAAGTGAAATCGAGCGCACCCGGAAACAGAGCGCGTCGCTGAAGCGCGAACTGCGGCTGCCGGACCTGGTACTGCTCCAGGTGCTGCTCATTGTGGGGCTGCCGTGGATCGGCTACGCCGCGAAACTCGGCGGGTCGCACGTCGTGCTCTGGATGGCCGCCATCGCCCTGTTCTACTTCCCGCTGGCCGGCACGGTGATCTATCTCAGCCGCCGGTTGCCGCTCGAAGGCGGCATCTATCAGTGGGCCAAGATCGGGCTCTCGCCGTTCGCCGGGTTTCAATCGGCGTGGAACTACTCGTTCTTCCTGATCCTGATGTACGCCACCAGCGGGTCGCTCGTGGCCAACAGCCTGTCTTACTTGCTGGGGCCGGACGCCGCGTGGATGACCAGTTACAAGCCGCTGATCCTGGCGTTGAATGTCGCCTTCTTCGCCATCGTGCTGTGGGTCAACGTGCGCGGGTTGCACCTGGCGCGCTGGATCACGTCGACGGGCGGGGCGCTGGTGATCGCGCTCTACGCGCTGATTATCGGCCTCTTGGCGCTGCGTCTGTGGCGCGGCGAACCGCTGGCGCAGCCCGTCGTGACGCTGGCTTTCCCCGCCCTGACCCTGATGACCGTGAACCTGTTCAGCAAGATTGCCTTTAACGCCCTGAGCGGCTTCGAGCAGGTGGCGATTTTCGCCGGCGAGTGCCACACCCCGGAGCGCAATATCGCGCGTTCGGTGTGGATCGCCGGGCCGGGCATCGCGCTGCTCTACATTTTGGGCACCTGCGCCATGCTGGCGTACACGCCCAAGGACAAGATCGATTTGATCGCGCCCATCGCCCAGATCCTGGGGGCGTCGCTGCACGCCTCCCGCACAGTGGCGGTGCTTAGCGGCGCGGCCATCCTGGCGCTGCTGTTTGCCTACTTCACGCAAGCCGTGGCATGCGTGGCGCAGGTCTCGCGATTGCCCATGGTGGCGGGGTGGGACGGCGTGCTTCCATCCTGGTTCAGCCAGTTGCATCCGCGCTTCAAGACGCCCGTGCGGAGCTTGCTGATTGTGGTAGCGGCGTGCGTCCTGTTCGGCGCCGCGAGCCTGGTGCAGGTGGGCGAGCAGGAGGCGACGCAGCTTCTGGTGGGCGCTGGGATGGCGTGCTCGGGGATGTACTACCTCACGATGTTCGCCGTGGTGCTGTGGGGCCGTCTGGACGGGGAGCACGCGCCCCTGTGGCTGAAGTTTGGCGCGTGCACGGCCGCGGGCGTCACGGTTCTCTCCGTGGTGCTGCAGGTGGTGCCGATTCTGGATGTGGCGCGGCCCGGCATCTTCGCCGCCAAAGTGGGCGGCGGCGTGCTCCTCATCAACGCGGCCGGCGTCTGGGTCTACCTGCGGGG
>JANYJN010000300.1 GCA_025358475.1 Candidatus Solibacter sp. | reverse complement strand
GCGTAGACCAGCCGGTTCCCCACGGCCAGCACCACCTTCTTTAACTGCGGCATACGCGCTTCGGTGGCCTGTATGTATATGGGATCCACATAGAGGAACGTGTTGCCCACCGGCAGCACCAGCATTTGCCCGCGCAGGACTTGCGAGCCTTGCTGGTTCCACAGGGTGAGGTCCTTCGAGATGTTCTGGTCCTGATTGATGCGCGCGCCGATTTGCATAGGGCCGAAAATTAGCTCCTGTTTAGAGAGCAGCAGCACCACCATTTCGCCCAAGTGGTCGGCGTCGCAACGCGCCGCCATGACGCCGATCAGGTTGTCCTTGCTGCGCGGCGTGAAAGAGATGAGCAGGAGGAACTCGGGTTTCTCCTCCCCGGGCAGGGTGGTCACCACGTAGGTGGGGGTGACCGGTTCGGCCCCGGTGTTCTGCGCGGTGGTGTGACGCGCCAGATCCCAGAGATCTTCCTTGTTGTAGAACGATTGCGGGTCCAGCATGTGGTAGGTGCGGTAGACTTCGGCCTGCACGCGGAAGAGGGTTTCGGGATAGCGCGCATGACGCCGCAGATCGGCGGGCATCTTATCGGCGCTGCGGAAAAGGCCGGGGAACAGGCGCTGGTAAGCGGCGATGATCGGGTCGTCTGGCGCGAAGATGTACAGGTGGGTTTCGCCGTCGTAGGCGTCGATGGTGGCTTTCACGGCGTTGCGGATATAGTTCACGCGGCCGATGTCGGGGACGTCGACGGTGTGCGCATAGGGGTGGGCCTCGGAAGTGGTGTAGCCGTCGATCATCCAGACCAGGCGGCCTTCGTCGGTGATCACCATGTAGGGGTCGGGATCCCAGGAGAGGAAGCCGGCGAGCTGGTTGAGACGGTCGGCCACCTTGCGGTGGATCATCATACGGCTGTTGTCGGTGAGATAGCTGGTCAGCAGGATGTTCGGTTCGCCCTCGTTGATGGCGGCGGCCAGGCGCATGCCGAAGCCCGAGACGGGAAACCCGCCCTTGCCTTCGTAGCGCGAGGATACGTTGCTTTCCCCGCTGGGGTAGTTGAACTCTTCGCGCGACGTGTGGACGAACACGGGCTCATGGGTGACTTCGCCGTAATAGATTTCGGGACGCGCCAGCTTGAGGGATTTGGTCTTCACCTCGGGCGGCGCGTTTTCGATCAGCAGCACGGGGAGACCGTCCGGCGTGATCTGGCTGACGGGCGCGAGCACCACGCCGTACCCATGCGTATAGATGAAGGCCGGGTTGATCCAGTTGGCGCGCGCCGCCGGGAGTTGGCGCAGGTCGAGTTCGCGCGGGGTCAGCAGCACTTGCCGGTACTGGCCGTCGATGGTATAGCGGTCTACGTCGGTATCGGCAAAAACGTAGTAGGGGCGTAAGGCCTGAATCTGCGTGACCGTGTCGTGGAAGGCGCGGGTATCCCACAGGCGTACGTTGTCGAGGATCGGCTTGTGGGCGGCCGCGTCGATGGGGGCCTCGGGGTGGGCTTTGAACTCGACTTCCTTAAATCGCTGTTCGATGCCGAAGGCAGAGCGCGTCGCGTGAATGTGAGTCTGGATGTAGGGGCGCTGCAGAGAGATCTCGTTGGGCCGCACATAGAGCGCGCTCACAATCCGGGGAGCGGCGAAATCCACCACCAGGGATAGTGCCATGAGGCCGGCCAGGAACCAGCGGCCCATCCAGACGAATCCGGCGGCTGCGATGCAGGCGAAGATGACCAGCCATTGCAGCGGAAGGCCGATGTTCTGATCCACGTAATCGATGCCCACCAGGAAGGTGCCGTGCTCGTTGTAGACCATTTCGTAACGGCCCAGGTAGAACTTCACCGCGAAGGCGAGCAGCAGAACCACGGCGGCGCCGCGCAGGAAGCGCGATTCCAGGCCACCTTCGAGTTGAAAGATGCGGGGGTCCAGCTCGCGCGCGTCGCGCAAGTCCGGCATCTTGTGGCGCAGTTGCCAGCCGCGGGCGGCTACCCAGTAGACCAGAATGCAGAGGATGATCACCGCCAGAAAATAACCCCGCAGCAGCGAGTAGAACGGAAGGTCGAAGAGATAGAAGGAGAGAGGCTGGTTGAAAACAGCGTCGTGCCAGGCGGTGGTGGCGGCAGGCAGCCCGCGCGAACCGGCGAAGCGAACCACGGTCCAGGTGTCGATGGCGCCGGCGGCGACGAACCAGCCGATGGCAAGCAGCGCGAGGGTGGAGACTCTCGCGTAGAGGGTGTGCTCGCCCAGACGGGTGCCGGCGAACCGGAGCGCGCGTGCGTGGGAGATCCATAGCGCGGCGAACGCCACCAGCGTCGCGGCGGCGACGGGAGCGATGCTGTAATAGAGCATGCTGAGCCAGGTGTGGAATTGGCCCAGTTCCTTCCACCATTCAATCTCGATGGCGTAGCCCGAAAACGAGCGCACGCCGAACAGGACGAACAGCAAAAGAATCAGAAGTGTAACGCGGGTCGCAGGCGAACGGCGGCCGGAAGAAATTTCATACCGGGGCATCTCTAGAGGGTAGCACCGGGCAAGGCGGGTAAACAGGCAGAGTTAACATCCGCGCACCCAACGTATGGAAGCTTGCATCGTCCATTCGGGCAGAGGCCGGAGGCCGGCAATGAACTGGGTACTCACCGTTTCGATGACACTGAGAGCCTTCCTGAATACCATCCTCACCTTGAGCGGCGCCGCGCCGATTTAGTGCCGTACGCGCCGCGGCGCGGCGGAAATGGCCACGGACCAGTCGCCGGTCCCGCCGGTCGCCCTTTGCCCCCAGATCCAACGTCCTGCTACACTTATGTCATAAGCTCAGCACAGAGGATCATCATTTGAAATTTCGTCTTTTGGTGTGGACTGCCATTTTTAGCGTGAGCGCCGTCGCCGGAACCTCGCCCGCGCCGTCGGATGCGATCGTTGACAACTACTGCACCGCCGCTCAAGCACAGGCACAGACGGTGCGCGGCGCATCGATGGATGTCGAGATCGACGCCTCGCTTCCTAAGCTGAAGAAGCACGGCCGTCTGCACGCCTTGCGGCGTATTTCCCCGCTCGGTCTCATTCGGTACGAAAAAGCTCAATTCGAAGGCGACCGGATCGTCATTAAAGAAGTCATCTCGCGGTACCTTACCGAGGAGGTGGCGGCACAGAAACAGCAATCGTCGGCGATCGCCGTGACGCCGCTGAACTACAAGTTCAAGTACAAGGGAATGAACCGGACCACGGGGCAGGACGTGCATGTTTTCGAAGTCACTCCCAGGCAGAAGCGCGAAAAATTGTTCAAGGGTGAAGTCTGGATTGACGCGCGCACGTTTCTCAAGGTGCAGGAGTCGGGTTACCTGGTGAAGAATCCCTCCATCTTCCTCAAGAAGGTGGCATTCATAAGGAAGTACGATATCCGCGAAGGGATCTCGGTGCCGCGGCAGGTGCAGAGCGTTGCGGACGTGCGGATTGTCGGCAAAGCTGAGTTGACCATCGACTTCAGTAACTTTTCCATCGACGCGCTGAAACTCGGGTCGGCCGCCGAATTTGACGGTCAATAGGCCAGCCGCCAGTCACGGGAGATTGCATGAGAACATTGTTTCTGAATCCGCCGTCTTTTGAAGGTTTCGATGGCGGCGCCAGCTCGCGCTGGCCGGCATCGCGTGAAATCGAGTCCTACTGGTATCCGGTGTGGCTCTGTTATCCGGCGGGAATGCTGCCCGACAGCAAGGTTGTGGATGCGCCGCCGCACAAGATCTCCATTGAACAGACCGTCGAGATGGGCAAGGATTTCGAACTGCTCGTGCTCTATACATCGACACCGGGTTTTCACGTCGACGTGAAGATGGCGGAGATGATGAAGGACGTCAACCCGAAATTGAAGGTGGCGTTCGTCGGGCCGCCGGTGACAACCGAGCCGGATAAGACCCTGCTAGGCAACAAGGCGATCGATTTCGTGGTGCGCCGCGAGTTCGACCACCAGATTGTGGATTACGCCAATGGCAAGCCCCTGGAGGAACTGCCCGGCGTGAGCTTCCGCCGCAATGGGCAGATCGTCAACAATCCGGAAGGGCCCGCCATCGAAGATCTGGATTCGCTGCCCTGGGTGACTAAAGTCTACAAGCGCGATCTGGATATCACGCGCTACAACGTCCCTTTCCTGCTGAACCCGTTTGTTTCGCTGTACACCTCACGCGGCTGCCCGGCGCTATGTACGTTCTGCCTGTGGCCGCAGACGCACTCCGGCCACCGCTGGCGGTTGCGGTCCAGCGACGACGTGGCCAATGAAGTGCGCTACGCGCTGGAACAGTTCCCCCGGATGAAGGAAGTCTTCTTCGACGACGACACCTTCAACTACCGCAAGGAGCGCACCATCGAGCTGTGCAAGAAGCTCAAGCCGCTCAATTTCACCTGGTCTTGCACTTCGCGCGTGACCACGGATTACGACACCCTGAAGGCCATGAAGGAAGCCGGCTGCCGGCTGCTCATCGTGGGCTACGAATCGGGCGACCCGCAGATTCTGAAGAACATCAAGAAGGGCGCCACCGTGGACATGGCGCAGCGCTTCACGGCGAACTGCAAGAAACTGGGCCTGTTGGTCCACGGCGATTTCATCATCGGCTTGCCCGGCGAGACCCGCGAGACCATCCGCCGCACCATCGATTTCGCCAAGAAACTGGATACCGAAACCATTCAGGTTTCCATCGCGCATCCTTACCCCGGCACCGAGTTTTACGATTACGTCAAGAAAAACGGGCTCATCACCATCGATGCGATGACCGACGATACGGGACACCAGTTGCCCAACGTGGTGTATCCCGGTCTGGACCGCGGCGAGCTGGTGGAGTTCGTGGAGCGGTTCTACGGCGAGTATTTCTTCCGCCCGCGCGTGGTGTGGCGCATCGTCCGCAAAGCCATCTTCAATTCCGATGAGCGCCGCCGCCTCACCAAGGAAGCCCGCGAATACATGGCGCTGCGCTCCAAGCGTAAGAAATTCGTGGCGGAACAAAAGGCTGCCAAGCCCGCGCCCGTTCCCGCCAATTCCGGCGATTAGCGCACGGCGCATGACCCCCGAAACGGCACGCCTCCGGCTCAAGACCTGGATCTGTACGTTGATCGTGGTCTTCTCCAATCCGTTCGGCGATTATTTCCTGAAGCGCGGGCTGCCGGACTCGGCCCACCTCTCCACCCCGCTCGAATACATCGCGGCGCTGTTCCAGCCTTTCGTCGCGCTGGGAGTGCTGCTGTTGATTGTCTGGCAACTGTCGCGCATGGCCCTGTTGAGCTGGGCGGACCTGAGCTACGTGCTGCCGGTGACCAGCGTAGGCTACGTGGTGGTGGCGCTGATTGGCAAGGTGCTGCTCCACGAAACCATTACGGACAGGCGATGGGCCGGGATCGTGTTGATTATGGCCGGCGTCGCCCTGGTGAGCGGCAGCGCTCCTTCCACCGTTCCGCGCCCGGCGGAACCCGCCGGAGGCTCGCGATGAACGCCGGAGGCTCTCGATGATATGGGCGCTCGTGGCTCTGATGGTGGGCGCGACCACGGCCGGTGAAGTCCTGCAGGCGGCGGGCATGCGGCGCCACGGCGAGATTCGCGACTTTCGTCCCGGGGCCATCGGCCGCGCCTTGGCCGCGATGGCTCGCAACCGCTTCGTCATCGCGGGAGTGGCCGCCATGGCGATTTCGTTTTTCGCACTCATGAAGCTGCTCTCCATGACCGATCTCAGTTTTGCCGTGCCGGTCTCCGCGGTCACCTACGTGATGGAAACGGTATTGGCGAAATACCTTCTCAAAGAGCGGGTCAGCGGGCTGCGCTGGGTGGGCGCGGCGCTGGTGATCTGCGGAGTGACACTGGTATCCCTGTGATCTGGCTGGCCATCCCGGCGATTGCGGCGGCGGCGTACTACTGCCTCGTAATGATCGCCGCGGCGCGCTGGCGGCCGGCGCGCGTGACGGACACTGCGCATTCGCTGCCGCCCCTCTCCATTCTCAAACCGGTTCACGGACGCGATCCGCGCTTCTACGAGGCCATTCTCTCGCATGCCGCGCAGGACTATCCGGAGTTCGAAATCCTGTTCGGCGTGAACACCCCCGACGATCCCGCGCTCCAGGACATCGTGCGCCTGCAAGGCGAGTTTCCCGCCTTGCGCATCGAGATCGCCATCGTTCCCACGTTGGCGCCCAATGCCAAGGTCGGGGTGTTGATGGAACTCGCGCGGCGGGCGCGTTACTCCGTCTTTCTGGTGAACGATAGCGACATCGCCGTGGAACCGGGGTATCTGCGCGCGGTGACGGCGCCGCTGGACCACCCAGGCGTCGGGCTGGTGACCTGCCTGTACCGCGCCGGGGCCGAATCGTGGGCCTCGCGCTTCGAAGCGCTGGGCATCGCCACCGAGTTCGCGCCCAGCGTCCTGGTCGCCCGCCTTCTGGGCGTGGCGGAGTTCGCCCTGGGCTCCACCATGGTGTTCCGCGCCGAAGCCTTGCGGCGCATCGGCGGCTTCCAGGCAATCGCCAATTTCCTGGCCGACGATTACCAGTTGGGCTGCCGCATCGCGCAACTCGGCTTCCGCATCGAGTTCGCGGGGGTGGTGGTGGAGACGGGCCTCGGCGACGCATCGTGGGCCCATGTCTGGCGGCACCAATTGCGCTGGTCGCGCACCATCCGCGTATCTCGGCGCGCGGGATATTACGGCTACGTGGTCACCCACGCCACCCTGTGGGCCCTGGTTGCGCTCGCCGCGCATCAATGGCAGGCCGGCGCCCTGGCGCTAGGGGTGCGCGTCCTGGCGGGCGTCTGGGTGGGCGCCGGCATTCTGGGCGACCGCAAGGTGCGCCGCGATTTCTGGCTGATTCCGCTGCGCGACCTCTTCGGCTTCGCGGTGTGGGCCGCCGGTATTTTCGGCGACACCGTCCAGTGGCGCGACCGCCAACTCAAACTCCGCCCCGATGGCCGCATCGTCGATGAGCTACCCCCGGATGAGGTACCCCCCATTGACGGCGGCGCCGCCAGCCGCTAGGCTATATTCAGACTCGCGGGTCTATTAACCTTTACCGCTTTTATTCTTACTTGGCCGGACCGGCGCGTCTCATAGGGAGATTTTTGTGATCTTATTACTGTTCGGACCCCCGGGTTGTGGTAAGGGTACGCAGGCCGTCTATCTGGCGGAGCGTTTCCATATTCCCGCGATTTCCACGGGAGAGATGTTCCGCGCCGAATGCAAAGCCGGTACCGAACTGGGTAAGGCCGCTTGCTCCATTTTGGCCAGCGGCGGGCTGGTGGGCGACGACCTGGTCAACGGAATAGTCGCCAACCGGATTGCGCGCGACGATTGTAAGGAAGGGTTCCTGCTCGATGGCTACCCGCGCACGGTGCCTCAGGCGATCCACTTTTCCGCCCTCTTGCGCGAGCGCGGATTGCCGCTGCCGGTGGTGATTCACCTCGATGTCCCCGATGAGGCGCTGGTGACGCGGCTTACCGCCCGCCGCCAGTGTCCCGAGTGCAAGCAAATTTACAACGCTCTGCTGCAACCGCCGCGCGTCGCCGGGGTATGCGATAACGATGCCGCCGCGCTGCTTACGCGCGAGGATGACCGCGAAGACGTGGTTCGCCGGCGGCTGCGCGCCTATGACGAGCTGACCGGACCCATTCTGAAGTGGTTCGGCCCCTCGGTGGTGCGCAGCGTAGATGGCACGCGACCCGCCGACGCGGTGGCCCAAGCGGTGGAACGCGTGGTCCTGGAAGTCTATTGCACGGTC
>JANYJN010000289.1 GCA_025358475.1 Candidatus Solibacter sp. | reverse complement strand
TCAACGCGATTGCGACCATCACAATACTCAGCAGTTGACGATTCACCATGGCAGCTCTATCGACCGATCTGGTCTCCTGTTCCGCAGATCATCTATTCTTACCGCATTGAGCCTCTGGCCTATTTGCGTTAGAGCAAGTCCGCGCTCCCCACCGGCCCTTAGCCGGCATCCGTGATGGTGTGAGATCACCTCAGATCGGAATCTGTTGGAGAAAGATCTCTTGACAGGCCGGGGCTGTCCATGGTTTCTTGTAATGATGCTTTTTGGGTTGCTTCTAACACCTTCAGGAGCTTGTCCCCAGGCGGCAATCGAGTTTTCGCCGCTTCAACCTAGATCGAAATTGGTCCCTGGATCGGAGCCAAAACTTGATCGTAATAGCGCGGCCACAGTGCGTTGAGCCACAGTAAGTACTAGTGCTCAGCGCTCGAGATTTACCGCCGTCGGAGTGTGTTCGACTGCACCCCACTGGAGGTCTTCGCTTGGAGGAGAGAACGAATGTACCGCACTTCGACGCTTTTTAGGGCTCATTGTGTACCTGCTACCTCGTACGCCGGTGTTATTTCCGCTCAAGCATGCGTACCGCGGGCCAAGGGAGACTGGCGATAGCCATGTCTGAAGAATGGATTGTTGCGTGCCAACCCGCGGAAGCCTCAAGTATCCGGTCCCATGACGCCGAGCGTTTGAGTATTGTCCACCGCAATAATGGGGATAACCATGGTTTATCGGTAGTGGAGCATTCTCCCCTGTTTTCCGGCATCCCGGCAGCGGACGATATGATTGTTTCCGCCGCCGCGCATCTCAAGGAGTTCCAGCGCGGTGAGCCACTGTACACTGAGGGAGGCCCTGTACAGCATATCTCCCTGCTCACCTCGGGCTTCGCGAAAATCACTCAGCATGGACCTGGTGGTACTGAGGTAATCCTCAGATTCTGTGTGCCAGGCGACGTCCTTGGTGCGGTGTGCCTGTTTTCTGATGGCAGACACTACACATCGGCGCAAGCTTTTCGGTTGTGCCGGGCACTCGTCTGGGACGCACCTGCTTTCGGCGCTCTGGTGAAACGCTTCCCGGTTCTGCAGCAAAACATGGTTCGGAGTCTCGGCGACGACCTGCGGGAGCTCCAGGAGCGGTTCCGTGAAGTAGCCACCGAGAGAGTTGCTTCGCGAGTCGCCCGTCAGCTCCTGCGATTACTGGAAAAGATGGGCCGGCCCGTTAATGGTACGGTCGAAGTCAGCCTCTCACGCGAAGAATTGGCGCAGATGACCGGCACAACGTTGTTTACCGTAAGCCGGCTGCTCTCGGCTTGGGAAGCGGACGGGATAGTAAAGCCTCGCCGTGAAGCTGTGGCCATTTGCGACGTTCAGGCGTTGCGCGCAATATTCGCACCACGCTAACCGCGCTCTGTGGCTCACGCGATGCTGTCCTTCAACCGGCCTTCCCCGCCGGCATTTGCGCGGGCGCAAAGACGCACCGACTCCCGCTCGCTCATCATCAGTCATTGGTGGTCATACGTGTGGATTCAAATTGGGCTCTTCTTCCAGGGCCAGGCGGATGGATAGAGGGATGAGTCAGATGCGGCGCATAAGTATTACAGCAGCGGTGGTTGCGGCGATTGCAATGTCCTACGGAATTGGCCGATACCATCCGCATTCACAGACCGACGGCACGGCGGGGCTGCACGTCCTTTATTATATGGACCCCATGCATCCCGCCTACAAAGCCGACAAGCCCGGCATCGCCCCTGACTGCGGAATGCAGTTGGAACCGGTCTTTGCCGGGGACGCCGCGAATGCACCGCCATCCCCTGCCCTCGCCCAATTGCCCGCGGGAGCTGTCAGCATTGATGGCGCCACGCAGCGGCTACTGGGCATCCGGCTTGCTCCGGTGGAGAGAAGCGGCGCCACTCGCACCATCCGCGTGGTGGGCCGTGTGGTTCCGGAAGACACACGAGTGTACCGGATCAACTCCGGTATGGACGGGTTCATTCGAGAGACATACAACGATTCGGTAGGAGTCCATGTCAGGAAAGACCAGAAGCTGGCGAGCTACTACGCGCCAGAGATCTTATCGCAAGCTTCCGGGTTCCTGGCCGCGAATGCGCGCGTGCCGGGCGCCGTGGGTAACGATGGGGCACGGACTGTTCCCTTTCCCGGCGCTTTGTCCAAGCAAGGCGTAGGCAGTATTCTAGGCTATACCGATCGCCTGCGTAATCTCGGCATGAGCGATGTACAGATTAAGCGGATGGCCGAGAGCGGCCAACTTCCCGAGAACATCGATGTCGTCGCGCCGACGGATGGATTCATTCTCGCCCGGAACATTACGCCAGGACAGCATTTCGAGCGCAACATGGAGTTTTACCGCATCGCGGATCTGAGCCGCGTGTGGGTGATCGCCGAGATTTACCAGCAGGAGGCGCCGTATCTGCGCCCTGGCGGCCTGGCAAAGATCGCCTTGAGAGACCAAGGACGCCAGCTTCCCGCGCGCATTACGGAAAGCCTGCCACAATCCGAGGCCGGCGGCGGGACGGTCAAGCTTCGTCTGGAAGTTGATAATCCTGCATTCACTTTGCGGACCGACATGTTGGTCGACGTCGAGATGCCGGTCCGTCTACCGCCGGCCATTTCGGTACCGCTGGACGCATTGGTCGATTCCGGCGCGCGCGCCCGTGTCTATGTCGAGCGCGGCGAAGGTATCTTCGAGCCTCGTGAGGTCGAAACCGGATGGCGTTTTGGCGAACGGGTCGAGATCCGGAAAGGCGTTCAGCCAGGTGAGCGTGTCGTGGTTGCGGCCACCTTTCTCGTCGATTCCGAAAGCCGGCTGAAAGCACCGGCGGCCGGGCCTGCGCCTGCGCGCATCACTGACAGACCGGCGAGTACGCCCGGACACCTGGCGGTGGCAAACACGGTGAAAGACCCCAGTTGCGGCATGCCGGTTGAACCCGCTAAGGCGGCAGCTTCCGGCAACACTCTCGCTTATCACGGTTCCACCTACTACTTCTGCTCCAGCAAGTGTAAGCAGGCCTTCCAGAACGATTCCCCCGGCTCAGCCAGCAGGCGCCAGGGAGATGACGATGATTAACCGGATCATCGACTTCTCCGTAGACCACAAGCTGGCGGTCTTGGCCATTTTCGCCGTCGCCTGCATCGGCGGATGGTGGGCCATGGTCACGCTGCCTCTCGATGCCACTCCCGACCTGAGCGACACACAAGTCATCATCTATTCACACTGGGACCGCAGCCCGGATATCTTGGAGGACCAGGTCACTTATCCCATCGTCACAGCCATGCTGGGCGCGCCGAAGGTCAAGACGGTCCGCGGCTTCTCGGATTTCGGCTACTCCTACGTGTATGTCATCTTTGAGGATGGAACCGATCTGTACTGGGCGCGATCGCGAATCATGGAGTATCTCTCCGGCGTTCTTCCGCGCCTGCCGGAAGGCGTCAAAACCGAGCTTGGCCCGGATGCGACCGCTCTCGGGTGGATCTATCAGTATGCTCTGGTGGATACCTCGGGCCAGCACAGCCTCGCCGATCTGCGTTCGTACCAGGATTGGTATCTGGGTTATTACCTCCGCTCGGTGCCAGGCGTGGCCGAGGTTGCGCCCATCGGCGGTTACACGCGCCAATACCAGGTGAACCTGGACCCGAATCGCCTGCGGGCGTATGGCATCCCAGTTAGCCGCGTGGTGGAGGCAGTGCGCAGCGGCAACACCGAATCCAGCGGACGATTGCTTGAGTTTGGCGGGACTGAGTACATGGTTCGCGGCCGCGGTTACGCGCGCTCCATCGAGGACTTTGAAAACATACCACTGAGCGTCAGCGACACCGGCTCGCAGATCCGTATCAAAGACGTAGGCCAGGTGGCGATTGGGCCCGACCTGCGGCGCGGCCTTGCCGATCTGAATGGTACCGGTGAAGCCGTCTCCGGTATCGTCGTCATGCGCAACGGCGAGAACGCCCTGGATGTAATCGGCCGCGTGAAAGCCAAGATCAAAGAGATAGAGCCCGGGTTTCCAACGGGTGTGAAGATCGTTCCGGTCTACGACCGCTCA
>JANYJN010000231.1 GCA_025358475.1 Candidatus Solibacter sp. | reverse complement strand
CCCCCATTCCTTCCTATCCGCGCTTCCGCCTGAAACGTCATATGTTACGCTAAACGACGATTGGCAGGCGCCGTGCCTTTAAGGCACGGGAATCCAAATGGACATACAACGCAAAGACGCCGGTAAGAAGCGGCTGATTCGCCGCATCGTGATCGGTGTGGTCCTGGTGGCGGCCGTGGCCGGCATCAGCGTGGTGGTGAGCCGGTTGAAGCCCGCGGCGCCCTCGGTGGATCTTTCCGTGGTGTGGCGGGACACCGTGAAGCGCGGCCCCATGACTCGCGAAGTCCGTGGTCTTGGCACGCTGGTGCCCGAGGAAACCATGCTGATCCCAGCCACCACCGAAGGCAGGGTGCAGCGCATCCTGATCAGGCCCGGCACCCCGGTCAGAGCCGATTCGGTGGTCATGATTCTGACCAGCCAGGAACTCGAAACCGACCTTTTGAATGCCGAGTATGCCATGAAGGCCGCCGAAGCCGACTACGCCAACTTGAAGGTCACGCTGGAAAAGTTGAACCTGGATATGCAGGCTACGGTGGCACAGGTAGGCGCGGACTTCAACACCGCCAAGCTCCAGGGGGACCGCGACGCCGCGCTGGCCAAAGACGGGCTCTTCAGCGAGGTGGACGCAAAAATATCCGCCGTCAAGGCCGACCAACTGGGTAGCCGCCTGCAACTGGAGCAGAAGCGAATCTCCATCAACTCTTCCGCCGAAGATGCCCAACTGGCGGCCGCCAAGGTCAGGGTGGACCAGCTTCGCGGGCAGTTCAACCTGAAAAAAAGCCAGGTGGATCAGCTTAACGTAAGGGCCGGTTTCGACGGCATGTTGCAGCAGCTTCCCACGCCCGTGGAAGTGGGCCAGAAGGTGGCCGCCGGCACCCCGCTGGGCAAAGTGGCGCAGGCCTCCAAGCTGAAAGCCGAGCTGAAGATTGCCGAAACACAAGTAAAAGATGTCGTAATCGGTCAACACGCGGTGATCGACACGCGTAATGGGCTGATAGAGGGCCGCGTATCGCGCATCGATCCCTCGATTCTGAACGGCACGGTGACCGTCGATGTGGCGCTCCTCGTGGGCAAGGACGGCCTGCCGCAGGGCGCACGCCCGGATCTGAGCGTGGATGGCACCATCGAACTGGAGCGCCTGAACGACGTGGTGTTCGTGGGACGGCCGGTTTTCGGGCAGCAGGACAGCACCATTCAGCTCTTCAAACTGGAGCCGGACGGCAAGTATGCGAACAAAGTGAAAGTGGTGTTAGGCAAAAGTTCGGTGAACACCATCGAAATCAAGGACGGACTTAAGGTGGGTGACCAGGTGATTCTCTCCGATATGTCTTCCTGCTGTGACAGTTACGACCGAATTAAGTTGAACTAATCTTTCCCGACTTTCGTAAAAGGGGTAAATGACATTGGAAAACGGCTCGCAACCGCTAATTCGACTGGACGCCGTGAGCAAGGTTTTCGTGACCGACGAAGTGGAGACTCACGCCCTGCAAAGCGTTCACTTTGACGTGAAGAAAGGGGAGTACCTGTCGATTTCAGGTCCTTCCGGCTGCGGAAAGTCGACTTTGCTCGCCATCCTCGGGCTGCTGGATACGCCGTCGGACGGCACTTACTACCTGAACGGGAAGCCGGTTACCGGCCTGAAGCTGAGCGAGCGGGCGCGCATCCGCAACCGCGAAATCGGCTTCATCTTCCAGGCCTTCAACCTGATTGGCGATCTTACAGTGTACGAGAACGTAGAGCTGCCGCTGACTTATCGCGGCATGCCCGGAGCGGAGCGCAAGCGGCGCGTCCAGGAGGCCCTGGAGCGCGTCGGCATGTCGCACCGCATGAAGCATTACCCGTCGCAGCTTTCCGGCGGCCAGCAGCAGCGCGTGGCCGTCGCCCGCGCCTTGAGCGGCGACCCGCTCATCCTGCTCGCCGACGAGCCCACCGGCAACCTGGATTCGGCCAACGGCGAGGCGGTGATGAGCCTGATGCGTGAGTTGCACGCCGCCGGATCCACTATCTGTATGGTCACGCACGATCCGCGATATGCTAACTTCGCGGACCGCCAGGTACGGCTGTTCGATGGCCGCATCGTGGAAGAGAACGTCGAAACGGTCAAGAACTAGCGGCGCACCCGCGCTGCATGGAGGGGGGCGCGATGACGGCAATGCCGAGGGGAACTAGTGTGATGCTGCTGGCCCTGGCGGCCGGCGGTTTGCAGGCCACGGTGATCGGGACTCCGCGTGCGGAGTTTCACGCGCGCTATTCGCTCGGTCCCAACGGGCGGGTGGCGATTCAGAATCTTTACGGAGACGTGCGGATTACGGCTTGGGACCGCGACGAGGTGCTGGTCGAGGCCACCAAACATTCCAGCGATGCCAGCCGTTTGGACGATGCCCGCATCGTGGTGGACACCTCCGCGGGGATGGTTTCCATTCGTACGCTGTATACGGGTGGCGATGCCGGCAACGCGGCCAGCGTAGAGTACCGCATCATGGTGCCGCGCGGCGCCAATCTGGAGAACGTGAAACTGGTCAACGGCGGGCTTTCGCTTAGCGGGATGACCGGCCCGGTGAAGGCATCCTCGGTAAACGGCAGCATCACAGCAGAGAGAATGGAAGGCCAGGTGGATCTCTCCACCGTGAACGGATTTCTGGATGCCGGCTTCCAACGCATCAGTAAGTCCCACCCGATCTCGCTCAGTTCCGTCAACGGACCGATTAAGGTCTCGCTGCCCTCGGGCGCCAGGGCCAACGTGAGCGCTCTCAACCGCAGCGGTGGCATCGATGCCGATT
>JANYJN010000217.1 GCA_025358475.1 Candidatus Solibacter sp. | reverse complement strand
GGCTATTTTTCCAATTGGGCGATCTTTTCAACGCGGCGCGCATGGCGGCCGCCGGCGAATTCCGTCTTCAGGAAGATGTCGATCAGTTCCATGGCGCGATTCTCGTCCATATACTTGGCGCCCAGCGTCAGCACGTTGGCGTTGTTGTGCTCGCGCGTGAATTTCACTTCGTCATCGCTCTGCCCGGGAGCGGCGCGCACCCCATCCACTTTGTTGGCCGCCATCGCCATACCGATACCCGTGGAGCAGACCAGTATGCCGCGCTCGCTGCGCCCTTGCGCCACATCGCGGCCCACCCGCTGCGCAAAATCCGGGTAGTCGCAAGACTCCAGGCTGCCCGTGCCGAAATCGACTACTTCGTGGCCTTCCCCCGCCAGTTTCCGCCGCAGTTGTTCCTTGAGAGAAAACCCGGCATGGTCCGCGCCAATTGCGATCTTCATAAGGGATTAATTCGAGTTTAACATGTTAGAATTCCGGCCTATGCGCTGGAGCCGGCTATTCATCCCCACCTTGCGTGAGAACCCCGCCGAAGCCGAGGTCCCCAGCCATCAATTGCTGCTGCGCGCCGGCTACGTGCGCCAGCTTTCGGCCGGCATCTACAGCTACCTGTTCCCGGCCCAGCGCTCGCTCCTCAAAATCCAGCAGATCGTTCGCCAGGAGATGAACTCCATCGGCGGGCAGGAGATGTACCTGCCGGCGCTCAATCCAGCCGAGGTCTGGCGGGAGTCCGGCCGCTGGGACGTCATGGGCGACAACCTCTTCCGCCTCAAGCATCCACGAAGAGGTCATCACCACGATCGCCCGCGGCGAACTGCGCAGCTACGAACAACTCCCGCAAATCCGGTATCAGATCCAAACCAAGTTCCGCGACGAACTGCGGCCCAAATCCGGCTTTCAGACCAAGGTCTGGGACCTGCGCCAGGCTTCTCCTGGCGACGCCTGCGCTCAGTGCGTCGGCCCGCTTGAGGTAGTCAAGACGGTCGAGATCGGCCACATCTTCAAGCTCGGTTGCAAATATTCCGAATCCATGGGCCTGCGGGTGCTGAATGCCGACGGCACGGAAGTGACGCCGATCATGGGCTTCCCAGCGACGCCAAAAGCAGCTTCGGCGTGGATGTGAAGTTTCGGCACAATTGTGCTTTAGTTTCATACTCTTCCGATTTGTAAAGAATTGTCATTGCCGCGCCGTTTTCTTAGTTTCACGCGTCAGACAAGATGAAGCGAGATTAATCCTGATGACACCAACCACCATGCGGGAGCGGACCTTTCCTACGGCACACCCGGTCATTCCCGGACTGGACTATTTCGGCGACTGGCGACCGGCGCACGGCGCTAGCGGCGACTACATCGACTACTTCAAGATGAAGGACGGCAACCTGGGCCTGGCGGTAGGCGACGTCCGCGGCAAAGGGGTGCCGCCCGCGCTGCTAAAGACCTCCCTGCACAGCATGATGCGCGCGCTACGCGTGGCGCGGAACTATAGCCTCAAGGCCCTGATGCGGACCATCGACAAGATCTTCTCCGAGGTCTGTCCAGACAAATCCTACGCGACGCTGTTCGTCGGCGAATACGATCCGTCGGACGGCAGCCTTCACTACGTCAACGCGGGGCATGAGCCGCCTTTCGTGTTGCGCAAGAACGGCGGGCATTCCCAGACCGTCTTTCTGGAGCCGGGAGGTCCCGTCATCGGAATGCTGCGGGAATCGTCGTATCGCGAGGGTGTGGTTTCGCTCCATCCCGGCGATGTGCTGGTCGCGTACACGGATGGATTGTGTGAGACCACCAACGTATCGGGCGAGGAATGGGGCTGGCCGCGATTCCTCAAAACGGTGGAGGATGCGGCCGATCAACCCGCCCGCGAAATGGTGGAGGGCGTGCTGCAAACCGTGGAAGCATTCGCCGGTGGCGCGCCGCCGCGCGACGACGCGACACTGTTTGTGGGCCGGGTTCAGGACACCATGGCCGCCAAACCTCTTTGGGAAGTGGAACAGGTGGCTGTAGCAGTAGCGGCCTGAGCATGCGGAGTACTGCCGGCTTGGTGGGGCGGACCTCCTGGTCCGCGGCCGACGCCCTCGTCGGCCTGTTCGCACCTTTCATGATGCTGACCCCAGTGTGCCGGCAGCGGGACGGGGGCGTCCCGCGCGGACCGGGGGGTCCGCCCCACCAATGCGGCAGGGCTCCGTGTCTTGGGCTTAATTAAGTGGCATTGGCAGGCGAAAGCGCCTGCCCGACCTTTACAGGCAAGCGACTTGCCGGTGGTGGCGCAGGTGCTTTCGCCTGCGAACCGCATTATTTCACGGCTTCTCACGGTCGCGGCTCGGATGTTCGGACGGCTTCGAAGAGTTTGAGGATGCGCTTGTACTCATCGGCCCAACTGGAGGCCAGCACGAAAGTGTGGTCTTCCACCGGGTACGGCGCCACCGACCAGTTCTCCTTGTGCAACTCGATGAGGCGCTGCATGAGCCGGACGGTGTCCTGGAACTCGACGTTGGTATCCACCATGCCGTGGCAGATAAGCAGCGCGCCTTTCAATCCTTCGGCGAAGAAGATGGGG
>JANYJN010000210.1 GCA_025358475.1 Candidatus Solibacter sp. | reverse complement strand
CGCCAAGGGTGTCGGCGGGATGAAGGGCGGCGCGATGCTGGCCGGCGGCGCGCTCCTGGCGATGGACGGACTCAGGCGCGGCGGCAAGATCGGCGCTGCGGAGACGACGGCGGGCGGCGCGCTCATCGGCGCGAAGTTCGGTGGTCCCTTGGGAGCGTTGATCGGCGGGCTCGCTGGTTTCGGGGCGGGCATGGCCCGATTGTTCATTAAAGGCGCGGTTGAGAAGGCGCGCCAGAAGATCAAGGATCTGTACGGGGTCGATATCCCCGACAAAGCACTCTTGCAGCAGATCGTGGACACCGCAAAGCAATCGTACGGCGGCAACCTCGACATGGTGATCCGGACGGCGCAGATCCGCGACCTGATCCAGTTGTACGCGATGAGCACGGGCCAGCAGACCAAGGGGATGCCAGCGCAGGTTCACTCGCTCGATCTGGTGCAGTCGGGCGGCTCCTTGTTCCAATCGCCGGGATACTCCAACGGCACGGCGCTACCCGGCATGGGCGGGCTTCCGTCGATGGACAGTATCGGCGGCGGTGTGGCGTCCGGTGCGGGACCGGTGGTGATTCAACTCGACGGTCCCGCGACCACCAGCCTGCTGCGCGGCGAAGCTGTGAACGCCATCGCGAACAACCCCCGCGTGGTCGCGAGTGCATCGTTAAGCGCGGCGCGGTCCAACGCTGGTCGGCGGGAGTTGACCAGCCTCCAATTGAGTCCTGGATTGGTGACCGCCTAGTACGGCGTAACGACAACACATGCCCGGATGCGAACATCACCTCAACGGTTATCCGAAACAATCACCAGCGCATCCTGCTCAGGTATGGCGATTCCTTGCGAAGAATTGTGTGTACCCAGTCGGCTGGCTCCTGGTAGAACGCGAATCGTGCCGTCGCACTCGCCAACCGCCGATTGATTTCCCTTACGAAATGCTGTGACGCTGCAAGAAACACGGTCTGAGCTTGGGCCTTCTGCCAACAACAGTGCAGCGCGTAACGCGACGACAACGGGAGGCATAACTCGGCCTCCGCATTCTTCAGACCGTAGGCGGTGAAGAAGAACGCTGGGTTGTCACATGTCATAAACAGGTTTGGCCCTGACGTTTCCAGGACTCGCCACGTCATCTGCTGTACCAGCTCAATCATTTCCTCCGTCGGCCATGGTTCGCGGATCTGTTTGATTACGTTTGGCGGAGGTTGAAGCTTGTACTTCTCATAGATCGTTTCGACCTCCAGAAGGCGTTCTCGGAGCAAAGCCTGATCGAGTCCTGGGTGGCCGATGCCACCCATCAGCCAATCCCGGACCTCCGTGATAGTGTCATCGAGAACTTGCGGGACCAAAGCTAGCGCCCTCTGGCGACGGTAGGGAACCCGTTTCAACATCACAGCGATGTACAACGCTAGAGATGTCTGGTCCGCAGGTGTTGGACACTCTCTTCGCAGGAGCTTGTCTATTATGGGGGTCGCTGGTCCCTCGACCAATTCATTCAAGTCCGTCTCCGTCTCCGGTTCGTAAAAGCCCGCTTCCTGCGCGACGTTTGTGATGCTCGCCTGGCGACATTGACGAGACACTTTATCAAACATCCAGATGAAGCCTGGACGGGCGACATCTTGGAAGTTGCGCAAGTAACGCTGGGGAACGTAGTGATGACCCATGTATATTCCAGTATGTCTGAGGGGAGGGGCAGGCTGGCGTTCGCGCGGAGTGGAAGCTCGTCTTAGACTATGCCTGGCAACGTCAGTAACGCCGCACCCGTCACGGTATTGCCTACCAGCCTGTGCCGCGCGTTCGCCCACACCCGCGAGTACCCCGTCATTGACAACGAGTATAGGAACGGCGAGTCGCAGCGCTCGGCGCAGGCGGCGACGAGCCGCAAGAAGTGGAGCATCACGAAGCGGCTGACGCCGACGCAATTGGCCGCGCTTCGGAACTTCTACGACGCGCGCAACGGCATGCACGAACCGTTCTACTTCTACGACCCGTACGAGACCAGCCCGAAGTTCTCGTGGGACGGGACCGGCGCGGCGGTGACCGGCAGATACGTTGTCCGGTTCAACACGGACTGGAGCCAGTCGGTCACGCCTGGGCGGTCGGACGTGCAGATCGAACTCATTGAGTTGGCCTAATGCCTGACACCATCGGCAACATCACCGTTCCGGAGATTGCCGTCTCTGGCACGTTCCCGATCATCCCCGAGTACCCGTATGGGCGCGCCAACCATCCCGACGTCGCCATCCACCAGTTCGGGACCGGCAACGCGAAGATCGAGCAACGGTTCCTGCTGGGCACCGGCGCGCGCCGGTTCACCGTGCGGCGCACGTGGATGAACGACATCCAACGCATCTCGCTCCGGAATTTCTGGGAGTCGAAGTACGGGCCGCTCGGCGCGTTCACGTACAACGCGCCAAACGACGACGGCAACGGGACGACCGCGGCGACCTGTCGGTTCGCCAACGAGCCTCTCTCCTGGCAGATGGTCGCGGACTGGGTGTGCTCGGTCGGCGTCACGCTGGTCGAGATCCCTTCGGGGAATCCGACGTACACGCTCAACTCGACGGTGACGCGGTTCCCTTCTGGCGGCTTGCAGACCGCTCTGCTCTCGCAGGTCCAGCAGGTCATCCCGCTGATCAAGATCCAGCCTCTCCAGGCCGGTTATCCCGCGATCTACCTGTCCGACCGCCGTTGC
>JANYJN010000676.1 GCA_025358475.1 Candidatus Solibacter sp. | reverse complement strand
CGCTTACCCCTTCCGGAACCCCATCCCCGCGAAGCTCACCACGCTGTGGTCGTCGATATTCCACTGCTCGTATTTCAGCAGTTCCCCGCGCGCCTTCGGAGCCGTCTTCAAAAACGTATAGAACGGCGCGGACCCGCACCACTTCAGATCGTCCTGCCGCTGGCGCACCAGGTCCCAGAAGCCGCCGGCATCCAGCGCCTTGATACGCGCAATGCGCTGCTGGTCGCGCGCGCCCACTTCCTGCATTTTGCCCTCGCCCGCCACCGCCGCGAAGCCGTCCTGATAGCGCGCCCCCATGTGCGCCATGTCCACGCCCATCACCCAGAACAGGCGGTCGCCTTCGCGCTCCCGCAGCTCGCCCAGCGCCTCGAAGAACGCCTTCACCTTGTCGTCGTCTTCCGGAGCGCCGCCCTGGTAGATGCTGTGCGCGAACGGCCCCACCAGCACCGGCAGAATCTTCACTCCCGGCCCCAGCGCGTGTTGCAGGAAGATCACCTGCAACTCCACCGTGTGCTCGAAGCTATGGCAGTAGTCCTCCATCTGGACGCCTTTCCCGCCGTGCGCCGCCAGCCAGTCCACTAGCGCCGTATCGGCCGGCGCCTCGCCCAGCGGCGTGCGGAACGTCTTGCGCGTCAGGCCGAACGTCTCCGGCTCACCGTAGTGCGAAGTGGCCAGGATCACGAACGTCCGGTCCTTGTGTTCGGGGCGCAGCATGCCGTACGCCGCACGGTAGCTTTGCCACCCGCCCTGCGGGCTGACGTGCGGCGCCGCAATTGCAAATACATCGCCCGCAAAACGGTCGCCTGCAACCAGATCCCCCGCGATCGGGTCGCCGTGCGCCTGGGTCTGGCCGCCATCCATCCACTGCCCCATCGTCTCGCGCATTTCGCCCGGGTCCGCGGGGTACGCCGACCCGGCGTGCGTGGCTTCCCGCACCGCCGCCTCGGCAAACTCCCGCTTGCGCGCCTTCTGCATCTCCGCGTACTGGGCGTCCTCCAGAAACCCCGCCGCGCTCAGCGTCTCCACCAGTTGCCGCCCCATCTGCCCCACTTCCAGCTCACCGGTGAGGCTCACTAACGCCGCGCGCAGGTCCAGATCCGTCTGCAATCCGTCGAAGCATTTCAGGCACTCCACCAGCAGCGGTGGGATCACCAGCATGGCGTCGCTGAACCGGTAGGGATCCCGGATGAACAGCCCCGGCTGTTCCGGCAATGGGGAAGGCATGAAGTCCAGATTCATGCGCAGGCGCGGCAATGGGTCGGGCACGATCTATCGTAAGCCCAGAGACCGGTACTTGCGCAACAGTTCGTAGATCACCACACCGCCCGCCGTGGCCACGTTCAGCGAATGCTTGGTCCCCAGCATGGGGATGCGCACATACGTATCGCACAGCGCGGAGATCTCCGGCCGGATGCCATCCACCTCGTGGCCGAACACGACGCACACCGGAAAACGCGGCTGCCAGTCGAACAGGTCCACCGCGTGGACGCTGGTTTCCACCGCCGCCATCTCGTACCCGCGTGCGCGGATAGCGTCCACCAGCGGCAGGGCGTCCCAGGCGTGCTCCCACGGTACCGTGTCCTCGGCCCCCAGCGCCGTCTTGGCGATCGCTTTTTTCGGAGGTCGCGCCGTGATCCCGCACAGGTACAGCTTTTCCACGCTGGCCGCGTCCGCCGTGCGGAAGAACGCCCCCACGTTGTACATGCTCCGCACGTTGTCCAGCAGCACCGCCACGGGCAGCGTACCGATACCCTCGTAGAGCGCTCCACCGGTAGTTGCCTGAAAAGGAACCCTATCCATACGAGCGACGAAGTATAGCATGGCTCCGCACACCCCGATGCTACACTGGTAATTCGCATGGCAATGTTGTCGATCGTGATCCCGATCCACAACGAGGAGCCCTCCATACTCCCGTTGTACGACCGCCTCACCGCGGTTCTGGAGCCGTTGCAGCGGCCCTACGAAATCCTCTTCGTCGACGACGCATCCAACGACCGCAGTTTCGAACTCCTGGCCAACCTGGTGGAAACCGACGGCCACCTCAAGGTCATCCGCCTGCGCCGCAACTTCGGCCAGACCGCCGCCCTCTCCGCCGGCTTCCACGAAGCTAAGGGCGACGTCATCATCGCCATGGATGGCGATCTGCAGCATTGCCCCGAAGACATCCCGGCGCTCTTGGCGCCCATCGATCAGGGCTACGATATCGCCAGCGGCTGGCGCCAACACCGGGTGGATAGCGCCATCATGCGCAAGATCCCGTCGCGCATCGCCAACTGGCTCATGGCCAAGGCCAGCGGCGTCGCCCTGCGCGATTTCGGCACCACCTTCAAGGCCTATCGCGCCGAAGTCCTCAAGGACGTCAACCTCTACGGCGAACTCCACCGCTTCATCCCCGCGCTGGCCAGTTTCTACGGCGCGCGCGTCATCGAAGTGCCCATCCGCAACGTGCCGCGCGCCGCGGGCGATTCCCACTACGGCATCGGCCGCACCTTCCGCGTCATGTTCGACATCCTCACCATCAAGTTTCTGCTCAAGTATTTCACCCGC
>JANYJN010000179.1 GCA_025358475.1 Candidatus Solibacter sp. | reverse complement strand
CAGGGCGGACGGCATGCTGGTGTATCCGCGGCGCCTGGCGAGCGGCGCGGAGGCCCCGGAAGCGGTGGCCCTGCTGCGGCGGTTACTGGCGGCGGCCCAGGACGGCAGTGTGGTCATCGTGCAGGTGGGGTTCAGCACGAATCTGGCGCGCTTGCTGAATACGCCCGCGGATGTCGAACTGGTCAAACGCAAGGTGAAGCTGCTGAGTGTGATGGCGGGGAACTTTGCGCAGCCCAAGCCGGAGTTCAACGTAGAGAAGGACACGGCGTCGGCGCGCAAACTGTTCGACCAGTGGCCGGGGGAGATTGTGGCCAGCGGCTACGAGATCGGCGAGGCGATGAAGTTTCCGGCGGCGCGGATCGAGAAGGATTTTGCGTGGGCGCCGGATCATCCGGTGGTGGATGCGTATCGCGCGTACATGAAGATGCCGTACGACCGGCAGACGTGGGATTTGACGGCGGTGCTCTACGCGGTGCGTCCGGGCGGCGGATACTTTGAGCTGTCGGCGCCGGGGCGGATTACAGCCGACGACGCCGGCCGGACCAGCTTTCGCGCGGACGCCGCGGGGAAGCACCGGTATCTGGTGCTGCCAGAGGTACTGCGGGCGCGGACGTTGGAGTGCATGGTGGGGTTGGCAAGCCAGCCGGCGAGGTAGGACGGCGAGTGCATTCTGCATGCCGAGTCATCATGATAGCAGCGACTGTGATGCTATGATTGCAACATGAGGACGACCGTCACGCTGGATTTCGACGTGGAAAGGTTGATCCGGGACGCCATGAGGGAGAGTGCCATCTCCTTTAAGGAAGCCCTGAATGAAGCCGCGCGAATCGGGTTTTCCGACTTCACGACAGGCGCTTTTCCCACCTGAAAGGGGACCAGCAGTAACCCGCCAGCCCTTCCATGACTTCCAGCCCTCAGAACGATTGGCTCTCCGCAGCGCGCGCCGCCATGGAAATCGAAGCGCAATCCATTCACTCGGCAGCCGCCAGGTTGGACGGCGAACTGATTCGCGCGGTCGACTTGATTTTGGCGCATCCCGGAAAGGTGATTGTCACCGGGATCGGCAAGAGCGGCCACATCGCGCGTAAGATTGCGGCCACTTTGTGCAGCACGGGGACGGCGGCGGTGTTTCTGCATCCGGCCGAAGCGGTGCATGGCGATCTGGGGATCTACACGCCGGGTGACCCGACGGTGTTGCTTTCGAATCGCGGGGCGTCGGCGGAGTTGCAGGCGCTGGTGCCGCTGCTGCGGCAGTTCCGCTCGCCATTGGTCGGCATCCTCGGCAATCTGGCGTCGCCGCTCGGGGCGCAGATGGATGTGCTGCTGGATGCGTCGGTAGAGCGCGAGGCCGACCCGCACAATCTGGCGCCCACGGCGAGCGCGGTGACGGCGCTGGCGTTGGGGGACGCGCTCGCGATCGCCCTGATGTGCGCGCGGAAGTTCACGCCGGAGGAGTTCGGGCGGTTCCATCCGGGCGGGCAACTGGGGCGCAATCTGCGGTTGACGGTAGAGGCGGCGATGCACACGGGCGACGAGGTGGCATGGGTGGCGCCGGAGACGGCGCTGAAGGACGTGATCATCGCCATGACGCGGCGTCCCATGGGTGGGGCCTGCGTGGTGGCGGCCGGCGGGCGGCTAGCCGGTTTCCTGACCGATGGCGATCTGCGGAGGGCGCTGACCAATCACGACGACATCCGCGCGCTGCGCGCCGCCGATGCCATGACGGCGGCGCCGGTGACGGTGGGGCCGGAGGCGAGTTTGGGGCAGGCACTGGAACTGATGGAGCGGCGGCGGTCGCAGATCTCGGTGCTGCCGGTGGTGGATGGCGAGGGGCGCGCGCTGGGGTTGCTGCGGATCCACGATATCTATTTGGGGACGCGGTAATCTGAATGCCCAAGCTGCAACCAAGGCGACTTGGGGGCGTGTGGCCCCGCTTCTACGGGTGGGGTGTTTATCGCTTGGTGCGAAGCCAACGATGAGCTGGATTTAACAGATCACGCAGTTGCGAGGAAAGACCGGGCTGCTCGCGCGATCCCTTTTAGAATTCGGAGCCCATCATCTTGTGAGCCGGTATCGAACTGCTCCCCCGCATGATCGACGGCATTGCTGACCATCGCAACGGAGGCTACGCAAGCTTGCCTCGCGATGCCAAAGGCAAAAAGCGACGCCGCCTGCATCTCGACCGCGAGTACGCCCTCGCGGGCCCATTTTTCGAGTTGTACTTTGGTCTCACGGTAAGGGGCATCCGTCGTCCACACCTTACCCGAGCGGATAGGCCATCCGGTGGCGACCAACTCCCGCTCGAGGAGAGGGATCACCGCCGACTTGCAGGCGACCTCGGTGGCTGGTGGCAGGTAGTGGTAGGAGGTTCCTTCGTCACGGATCGCGCTGGTCGCCACCACCAGGCATGGGAGCGGCAGATCGGGAGACACGCGGCCGGCGGAGGTCAGCCCGATGATGACTTTCGCCCCCGCAGCCTGGAGTTGCTCGGCAATCAGCACCGCGTAGGGTCCGCCGATCGTTCGCGCTACAACTCCGCACGTAATGCCTTCAAGATTCACTGCGAACATCGAGGTATGAAAGCACGCCCACGGCCGGAAAGGCTTGGCCATGCCCTCCTGCACCAGCCAGTCCGTCAAATCTCCATCGAACTCGAGGATGCAGACCGGGGGAACGTGTCCGTTCGGAATCTGCCGGCTCCGGCGCACATCGGCGATCAAGTGCTTGGCGGTGAATGCGGAAGGTTGAGCGAGCGCATGGTCTAAGATCGGAAGATTCGAATCGTGAGTCATGCCTTGCATCCTTGGCACCGCTCGGTAGAGAGAAACTTCATTCCACGATGCAATCGCAGTAGAGAAATTGCTGTGTGGTCCCGAATGGTGTGCGGTGCAGTTCGTTTGTGCTCTCCATTAGGCGGAAGTGAGCGCCAAACTCAGCGTGGAGCGAGTTGGCGTCATACCGCATGACTTCGAGACCACTGCACTTGTCAGGGCCTGCCGGTCCAAAGGTGCAGATAATGACATGGCCGCCCGGCTTGACTGCGGAAGAAACCTGACGAACGTAGGCAAGACGCTGGGCCGGTTCGGTCAGAAAGTGAAATACAGCGCGGTCATGCCACACGTCGTAGGAGCGCGCAGGCAAGCCGGCTTGGGTAATATCGGCAACAAGCCACTTGGCCAACTGCGAAGCCGAACCCAGGCGCTTCCTGGTGTGTTCGATGGCAGTTTGGGCGATATCCATTACCGTGACGTTGCGGTATCCGCGGGCAATCAAATCATCGACTAACGTGGATTCACCACCGCCCACGTCGATGATGGATGCCGAAAGATCACCCGCCACGCGTTCGATTAGGGATAGCGAAGTGTCAAGATGGGGACGAAACCAACTCACCTCGGTGGGTGCTTTCGTACCGTACACGCGTTCCCAATGTGCCTGTGTTTCCATTTCCCTCACCAGTCTAACACTTGAGACAAATGGGCACCGCGGGACGCCGCCCCACACGGGCCAGCGCCTGCATCCTGTTGGAATTACAGAAGTCTTACAAAACGCTGAGCGGCCCCTTGATAAGTTAGAAGAGGATCGTCTGTTTACGAGGGGAACAGTGAAAACTGAAAACGTCGCCGAACTGGCCAAGCGCGAGGGGCTTAACAAGTTCACCGCATATTTCCTGATCTTCCTGCATCTTGGGGCCATCGCCGCCCTCTTTATGTTCAGTTGGAAGGCGCTGGCCGTGGCGGCCGTGCTTTACTACATCACGATCGGCCTGGGCATCAGCATGGGCTATCACCGTCTGCACACGCACCGGTCGTACAAGGTTCCGCTGT
>JANYJN010000166.1 GCA_025358475.1 Candidatus Solibacter sp. | reverse complement strand
AAGGGCGGCGCGCGTCATCAGAGCCAGGCGGACGGTTTCGGAACCGGACTGCACGTTGAAGCTGGCGTCGACGCGGGCGGGATTCTGGCGCAGGTTGACTTCGACGTACTTCCACTCGGCGGGGGGGATCTGGTACACCTCATCCACCAGTTCGACGCTGTTGGAAGCGGCCAATAGGAAGAAGCAGGCAAGGGCGGTCATGGCACCGGGTGGACGGGCCGGAAGGATACAATAAGGTCCATGAACGACAGTATGGCACAGCCGGGGCCGGGGCTTGTCCGGACGGGTGCGCCTGGCTGGAAAATCGGGCTGAGCTGGGGTTCATCGCTGCTGCTGTGCGCGCTGTTCCTATCCTCCGGGCTTTGGAAGATCACCGACTTGCAAGGCTGGGCGGTGCGCATGGTGCAGGCCAAGGTACCGGAATCGCTGGGCCTGGCGGCGGCGCTGTTCATCGGGATTGTGGAGACGGTAGGCGCGGTGATGATCCTGGTGCCGCGGTTGCGGCGCTGGGGAGTGCTGGTGCTCGGTGGGCTGCTGGTGGCCTTTCTGGGATACTTCGCGATCCATTACAACGCGTTGCGGGGCGCGGAGTGCAGTTGCTTTCCTTGGCTGAAACGGGTGGTGGGTCCGGGGTTCTTCGTGGGCGACGGCGTGATGCTGCTGCTGGCGGTGTTCGCGGGCCTGGGATCGCGGCGTCCGCAAGGCGTACGGACGGTGGCCCTCATTGCGGCGGCGGTGACGGTGTTCGCCGGCGTGTCCTACGGGGTGGGTGAGGCGCGGCAGACGGGGACGCGCGCACCCGAGAGCGTCCTGGTGGAGGGACGGCCCTACTCGCTGGCACACGGCAAGGTCTTGCTATTCTACTTCGACCCGGCATGCATGCACTGTTTCGAATCGGCGCAGAAGATGGCGAAACTGCACTGGGGGAATACGCGTGTGGTGGGAGTGCCGATCGGCCAGGGGCGGTTCGCGGCGCAGTTCATGCAGGATACGGGATTCCGCATGGCCGTTACCACGGACCGGGACAAGCTGAAGGAAGTGTTCCCCTACGCGGGAGTGCCGGCGGGAGTCGTATTAGAGAACGGGCGGCAAAAGGCGGCGCTGGTGAAATTCGACGGCCAGGAACCGGCGGCCAGTTTGAAACAGCTCGGGCTGGTCTACTGAGCTTGCGCGGCGATTCCGCACAGCAAGTGAGCGCCCGTATCGGCACGCCGCAGCGCGTCCGCTGCGGAGGATACAATGAAATTTGCCCACCCCCACCTCTGTTCGCTGGTTCGCGCGCTACGCGTGGAGCGTTTTAGGGTACAACGTCGCCGTGGTTCTGTGGGGCGCCTTCGTGCGCGCCACCGGGGCGGGCGCCGGGTGCGGCAAGCACTGGCCGCTGTGCAACGGCGAAATGCTGCCTCGCTCGCCGAGCTTGAACACGATAATTGAGTTCACGCACCGGGTGACCAGCGGAATCGATCTGGTGCTGGTGGCACTGCTGGTGGTCTGGGCTTTCCGGGTGTTTCCGCGACGCCACGCGGTGCGGCAGGGGGCGGCGCTTTCGGGCGTCTTCCTGATCAGCGAAGCGCTGCTGGGCGCGTCGCTGGTTCTGCTGGAGCACGTCGCGAAGAACCAGTCTTCGGCACGGGCTTACTCGCTATCGGCGCACCTTGTGAATACCCTGACTCTGCTGGCGTGTCTCACGCTGACGGCGTGGTGGACAACGCGGAAAGCGCCGCTGCCGGCGGGCGGGCGCGCGCTGTGGATGGCCGCATTCAGCCTGGGCACCGTGATGATACTGGGGGTCAGCGGGGCCATCGCGGCGTTGGGCGACACCCTCTTCCCTGCCCCCTCCCTGGCCGAAGCCTGGGTCCGGGATTTCGACCCGGCGGCCAGCATTTTCCTGCGGCTGCGCATCCTGCACCCGGCGATTGCGGCCTTGGCCGGAACGTGGCTGGCGATCTATGCCGTGACCACGGCGGGAAGGCGGCGGGACCTGCGCCCGCGCGCCTGGCTGCTGCTCGGGTTGGTGGCCGGACAGATCGCGGCCGGGGTTGCCAACCTGCTGCTCAGCGCTCCGGTGTGGATGCAGTTGGTGCACCTGCTGCTGGCCGACGCTCTGTGGATCTCGCTGGTGCTTTTGTGCGCCGGGACACTAGAGCCGGAGGGGGTTTTGGCCGATAAGTAGTTGATGATATTTCTCTGGATACTGTTCGCCGGCGCCCTCATGGCCCAGACGGCACCGCCGGCAAGTGTTGAGAAGACTGCGTCACCTCCAGCGAGTGCGGATAAGGCCCCGGCCCCGGCGCCGGCCAAGCCTGCCGAGACGTTCCAATCGGCCATGGCAAAGCAGCGCGCGGCCATCGCGATCCAGCGTTTGGCGGTGCAGCAGCAGCACGATGTGGCGGCTCCGTGGATGCTAGCGGCACCGCGAATCGACCCGCCACCCGGAATAGAAGCCGAGGATTGCGAGCCCATCGCCGATCCGGAACTCACCCCGCTGATCGACAGCGCGGCGCAACTGCACCAGGTGGAGCCCAGACTGCTTCGCGGGGTGATCGAGCAGGAATCCGGGTTCCACGCCTGCGCGATTTCCGCCAAGGGCGCCAAGGGGCTGATGCAGTTGATGCCGTCCACCGCCGAGCAGTTTAAGGTGGCCGACGTATTCGACCCGAAACAGAACATCGAAGCCGGCGCGACCTATCTACGGCAATTGTTGGACAAGTACAAAGACGATATGAAGCTGGCACTGGCAGCATACAACTCGGGCCCAACTACCGTGGACAATGCGGGCGGGATTCCGGATATCAAGGAGACTCGCGACTATGTGGACGCAGTGATGAAAAAGATGCAGTGAGGCGGCGAAGAGCGTTACGAGGTTGCGGCACAAGCAGATTCAGCCGCGGATAAACACCGATGAACACCGATAAGAAAAAAGTTTAAGATTTGCCTTATCTGGGTTTATCTGTGTTTATCTGTAGCCATAGGTTCTTTTTTTCAGCATCCTGCTAAAGCGCGCGGCCAGCGGCGGCGCCGGAGGCCCAGGCCCATTGAAAATTGAATCCGCCTAGCTGGCCGGTCACGTCGACTACTTCGCCGATGAAGTAGAGACCCGGCACGTTACGGCACTCCATCGTCTTTGACGACAACTCACGGGTGTCCACGCCGCCGCCGGTGACTTCGGCTTTCTCGTACCCCTCGGTGCCGGCCGGCTGGACGCGCCAGGCGTGCAGATCCGCCGCAATCGCCGCCACCTCGCGATCGCTGAGCGCGATTACGGCTTTGGATATACCCTGGACGTGGCACCAGCGGTCGGCCAGGCGCTTGGGCAGGTAGCGCGCCAGGACGGTGCGCACCCCGGTTTGCGCGCCGGCCGCCCGGCATGCGGCGAGGGCCCCCGCGAAATCCACCCCGGGCAACAGATCGATCTCCACAGACTCCCCGGCCCGCCAATAGCACGACGCCTGTAAAATCGCCGGCCCGCTGATGCCGCGATGCGTGAACAGAAGCTTTTCGCGGAACGCGCGCTCGCGCGACCGCGCGACCACATCCGCGGAGACTCCCGCCAAGCCGGCGAAGCGCTCGCGATCCGCGCCGCCGAAGGTAAACGGCACCAGCGCGGGATGGCACTCCACCATGCGGAGTCCGAACTGGCGGGCCACCGAGTATCCGAACGGCGTGGCGCCCATTTTCGGAATCGATAGCCCGCCGGTAGAGATCACCAGGGCCGCGCATTGGAATGCCCCGCCGGACGTCTCTACTGCGAACCCGCCGCTCACCGGGGGTGTGGCGCCGCCGGGTGTCAGGCCGACGCGGGACGTCTGGCCGCCGCCCGGCGTCTCTGCTGCGAACACGCCGCCGACCGGAGGTGTGGCGCCGCCGGATGTCATGCCGCCGTGAAACGTCTCCACTGCGAACCCGCCGCCGCCGGGTGCCGGTCCGCCGTGGGGTGTCTGTCCGCCGCCGGATGTCAGGCCGACGAGGGGTGTCTGTCCGCCGCGCGGCGTCTCCACTGCGAACCCGCCGCTCACCTGCAAAACCGTGCACGCCGTCAGGATGCGCACGCCGGCCGCCGCGCACTCCGCCTCCAGCATGTCGACGATATCGCCGGCGGCACGGTCGCAGAACAACTGGCCGAGCGTCTTCTCGTGGTACGGGATGCTATGGCGCTCCACCATGGCGACAAAATCGCGCGGCGTGAACCGGGCAAGCGCGGACTTGGCGAAGTGCGGGTTGCGCGACACGAAGTTATCCGCCGTGGCGTGCCGGTTGGTGAAATTGCAGCGCCCGCCGCCAGAAATCAGGATTTTGCGCCCGATCCGCGGATTATGCTCCAGCACCACGACGCGCCGCCCGCGCCGGCCCGCCTCAATGGCGCACATCAGGCCGGCCGCGCCCGCTCCGACGACAACTGCGTCTACAATTTCTGGCGCCATCCCCTTACATTCTGGCAGAGCGGCGCGGTATGCTGGCTTCGGATGACCCGCAAGGTTCTAATTGTAACCGGTGACGGCGGCGATAGCTACGAAGCGCTATACGCCTGCCAGAGATTCCAGGAGGCGCACTGGGAACCGGTGATTGCGGCGCCCGCGCGGCGCCGGCTGCACATGGTGATCCACGATAGCGAGCCGGGGTGGGACACCTACGTGGAACGCCCCGGCCACTCGGTGGAAGCCCTCATCGCCATCACCGCCGTCTCGGCTAAGGAATTCGCCGCCATCGTGATCCTGGGTGGGCGCGCTCCTGAATATCTGCGTAACGATGCCAGCCTGCTCTCGCTGGTGCGCGAGTTCGCCACCCAGGACAAGTGCGTCTGCGCCGTCGGACACGGCATACAGGTGCTGGTGGCGGCGGGGCTGACCAGCGGGCGCACGGTCACCGGCCACCCCCACGTCTGCGTGGAAGTGGAACGCGCCGGCGGCAAGTACAGCGAGAAGCCGGCGATTCGCGACGGCCGCATGATCACGGCGCAATCCTGG
>JANYJN010000095.1 GCA_025358475.1 Candidatus Solibacter sp. | reverse complement strand
CACCGGCAAATTGAAGACGGCGCGCAAAGGGGTGGGCGATTTCCGCGTGGTGGTGAGGGGCCGCGCGTCGCACTCTGGCGTGGATTTCGAAGCCGGCGCCAGCGCCGTGCTGGAACTGGCGCGGCAGATCGAGCGGATCGCGGGCTTCACCCGATTGCCACGCGGCATCACGGTGAATCCGGGCGTGATCTCTGGCGGTACGCGCAGTAATGTGGTGGCGGCGGAGGCGTGGGTGGAGGTGGATATACGGGTATTGCGCTTGCGGGATGCCCCGGCGCTAGAGAAGAAGTTCCGGGCGCTGAAAGCCTTCGACCGGCGCTGCACCATTGAGGTGACTGGCGGATTGAATCGGCCGCCGATGGAGCGCTCGGCGGGGATTGTGGCGCTCTTCCGGCAGGCGCGGGAATTGGGACGGGAGATCGGCGTGGAACTGGAGGAATCGCTCACGGGAGGCGGTTCGGACGGCAATTTCACCGCGGCACTGGGGATTCCCACCTTGGATGGACTGGGCGCGGTGGGCGAAGGGGTGCACGCGGCGAACGAGAGCCTGCTGGTGGACCGCATGGCGGACCGCACGGCGCTGTTGGGGAAACTGCTGGCGGCGCTGTAGGGACGCGGGATCGGTTCGCGCGACGGGCATTGCGCCCCGCCACATCGGCAAGCTGCAAACGGGACATCGCGGAGAGCCCGAAGGGCGGCAGATAGTAGTCCACGCCGCACTGCCCGCGGGTAGCAGGCGGACGGCCGGTGGCAGCCCAGGAAGGGTGCCAAAGAAAGGGACCGGCTGGCGGGTTCTTCCGCCCCGTCCCCGGGGCTCAGGCGGGACCGCCGTTCTCCCAGTGCTTGCGCACTGGGCCACTGTCTTTCGCCCTACGGGCTGACAGCCGGGGTCCGATAATCTCGCTCGCAGCCCACGGCGCACCGGGCTACTATCCTTCCCCCTGCGGGCTGGGCTTCCGCCGAGCGGGGTTTGCGTCTATAGGATCTCTTCCAGTTTCTTGCGCAATTCGGCGGTCAGGCGCGGACTTTCCCCGCCGGTCGAAATGGCGATGTGCACGTCGCCGCGATGCACCCGGGCGGGCACCAGGAAGCCGCACTCTTCAGCCGAATCGGCGATATTGGCGAAGACGCCCTTACCCTTGGCGGCGATGGCGATGCGGTGGTTCGTCAGGCGGTCGTTGGTAGCGGCGAACACCAGCAGCGCGTTCGCCAGATCTGACGCGCGGAAACGGCGCCGCACCAGCCGCAACGGCAGTTCTTCGAATTCGGGCTCGCATTCCGGGGCAACCACCGTGATGCGCGCGCCGGCCTCCAGCAATCCGCGGGTTTTGCGCAGTGCTACTTTCCCCGCACCCACCACCAGCACCGGACGGTCTTTCAGATCGAGAAAAACGGGGTAATGTTTCAATTCCAAAATGTAGCATGCCGCGGGGAGGGGAGCGCCGATGGAGCGGCGGGTTAGTGCCGTGGCGCATGCACTCCTGGGTGCATGCGCCGGGTCGAGCCAATGCGAGGCGATTCCTGAGTTGGCCTAACAGCCCCAGGGATCGGGCGGCGCAGATTTACTGCACGGCGATCATGTAGGCAGGAGAGCAGTACTGCTGGCCTTTAGCGGTGGCGCAAATCTGGACGGCGAGTGGGCCCGTGACGTCCGCGGGGACGGCAACGTTGACCTGTTGCACGCCCGGGGCAGTGGGGGCTTCACCGGCGTAGAGCGGAACCAGATCCTTGCGGTCGCCGATTTGTACGCTGACGGTGGCGAGTTTGGGGATCCCGGTGGCGAAGATCTGGAGGATGTCTCCGGATTTCGCGGCGGCCGAAGGCGTGTTCTCCTGGTTGTCCTGATTGAAAACCGCATGAGGGAACACGGCAGGCCAGGCCACGGCCAGCGGCACCATCTGGGGCGTGCCGCTCACGCCATCCACGGTCACCACCAGGCTAGCGGAGTTCTTAGAGCCCAAGGCGGATGGAACCTGAAGGTTGATCTGGGTATCGCTCGAGTAGAGCAGCGTAGCGGGAATGCCATCGAAGGTGACGGTGACGCTCTTGCCGGAGAGGTGCGAGCCCATCAGGGTGGCAAGCGATCCGGGAACCAGGGGCGCCACTTGCAAAGTAGCGGCGTTCCACACATGGCTGACGACGACACTTGGCGTTACGGGAGCGGGCGGGGTGGGCGGCAGGGGCGCTGCAGTTACGGTCAGGAAGACGGCAATGCTATTGCTGCCGGCAACTCCGGCGTTGACAATGACGGTAGCCTGATAGG
>JANYJN010000086.1 GCA_025358475.1 Candidatus Solibacter sp. | reverse complement strand
CGCAGCTTCACTGGCCGACGCTGCTATGCCGACATTCTCTAGATGGGGACCCTAATTCAGGCCCGCAAATGAGTCGTCTGAGGAGCCGAAATAATGAGCTCATACCAGCGAAATCGTCTGTGCGATCATTTGGGATCCGGTGTATCGTGATCAGTTGCGGTGCAGAATCGAAACGAGTACGTCAGCGCGCAAGACATGCCGGACAGCCGCGCGTTACAATCGCGTAAAGTGCGCGGAAGTCGGTATCGAAGGAGGTCGGTTTTCCGTTCAGAATGAATTGACCGCCCGGATAAACGTCCGTATTGCTCGTGAATACTGTCAAGATATGGCCTGCGGGAAGGCCATCAGTGTCGAGGAAGACATAATATGACCTTCCCTTAGAGCCAGGAATCGGAGGGAAGCTTAGCGCCATAAACGAGCAATCGGGAACGGCGGGAGTGACAGTGCTCGCGATATCCTCTGTATCTTCCGGACCATTCCTGAGGTGCAGTTTGACAAAACCGGCCGGAATAGTCTTACCGTAAGTTGCAATCTGGAGTTCCACGCCGCTGAGATTATCCCTATCCGCAATGAATGTTTGGCCATATCGCCCTCCGGCGCTGAGCGGGCCGGCCGAGCGCTTCATCAGATCGATCGGCACGCTGGTTCCCACCGCCGAGGTCACTGTGCCTGGCTGTGGCATCCAATAGTTCAGGAACTCCACCCCTATCAGTGCATACAGATTGACGGCGGTTAAGATGGCGACTAGCGCATAGGTCAAGCGCCGGTTCCATCCTGGCAGCGCCTCCAGCCCGATCGCCGCTAATATCATGATCGCCGGCAACGCGGGGAATACATATCTGCCCTGTGGCTGGGTGAAGGTAAGGTTGAATTGGACCAGGGAAGCAACGGCCAGCACTGGCAATGCAACAAGAATGGCAATCAGCCGTGCGTTCAGTTTCCGCTGGAAGAACCCTCGGCACAAGCCAACTATGGCCGCCAGTGCCAGAACAGCAAAGATCCAATAGAGCGGTCGCGGCAAGTAAACGTTCATGGCGCCAAACACGCCCACGAATGACCGTGCCGACTCGTTGGGGAAAGTGGTGAGGAAATACGAAGACCAGAGCGATCTTTTCGTGACGATGGCCGGAAGGTCTTGGGCAATACCCTGGATGGCGAGCGGATCGCCGCTCAAGAGTTGATTCCGGATCAGCCAGGGCGCGGCCAAAAGAGGCGCAATCAAGAGGACACTTAGGCGTTTCATGCTGAGCTTCCAGCCTGGCGCGCCCGCCATCAATGCGCCGGCAAGCACGGGCACGAAAATAATAGCACTCACTTTGGATAGAAAAGCCAGAGCGAATGAAAGCGATGCGAAGCACGCCGTCCTCCAGGTAAAGCCTCTCCGAAACAGGCGGACCACGAGATAGGTCGTTACGGCGCACATCGTCATAACCCCCACGTCACAACTAATGTTCGTACCCCGAAATGTAAACTGCGGAAGAAGAAGGACCAACGAAGAGGCCAGGATTCCCGTATACTCGCTGCCGGTTGCCTCCCGGGCAGCCAAATACGTAAACAACACGGTGAAGAGCGAAAGAAACACTGATACAAGGCGCCCAAAGCGGATTGGCCAGTATCGGCGAAAATCCGAATAGCAATTCTCATAGAACCGTGGAGCACACATGAGGCGATAGCTTCCGCCTCCCAAAAACTCCACGCGCATGGGCGGAATGGCGCCGTCGACGGCAAGAGGTGCAATCAAAAGATAATAAAGTGGCGGATGGGTGGCCACCACCATCGCGGGAGAGAACGGGGGCAAACGCCTATGGTCATGAACATAGCGTGCGTAGTCCCAATGGTATGTTTCGTCGGGTGCTTCGAAAATCGGGACCACGAACGACCACATTACGAGCAGGACCGCCGACACGACCAGCAATAGAGGCCCATGCACGTTAGAACCCTTCGGGCACTCGTCGCTATTGCCCATTGCGGTCTCCTCCTTGGCTTTCGCCTCGGTAGCCTCGATTTGACGTAGGGAAACGCATATCTTTCTTTTCGCCGGCGCCTTTCATAGCGCCATTACCTTCAGCCGTGGGGTGCATCCACGACGCAGCCTTCGCGGTCGTTCCTGGATCGGAGAGCGCCCATGCCGCGATCTCGTATCGGTAGCCCGCAACCAGTCTACGGACGTATTGAAACGCCGTTCCCGTCCCGTCTCCCGCAACCCGCAAGATCCGGGACAGCTCTTAGAGCATTCGATTGTCGCAGCCGTCGCGCCCTTG
>JANYJN010000045.1 GCA_025358475.1 Candidatus Solibacter sp. | reverse complement strand
AAGAAGGGACTGCCCAAGCAGACCCAGTCGCTTTGCCCGGATTGCTCGGAACTGATTGATGCCACGATCTTTGAAGACGGCGGCAAAGTGGTCATGGAGAAGCACTGCAAAAACCACGGCGACTTCCGCGACATCGTGTACGGAGACGTCAAGCTCTATCTGAAGATGGAGGAGTGGACCTTCGGCGATAATCGCGGCCTGGAAAACCCCGTCGTCACCAATGCCACCCGCTGCCCGGACGATTGCGGCCTGTGCAACCTCCACACCAGCCATACGGGTCTGGCCAACGTGGACCTGACCAACCGCTGCAATCTCACCTGTCCGGTCTGCTTCGCCAACGCCAACGCCGCGGGTTACCTTTACGAACCGGATTTCGAGACGGTCCGCAAGATGCTCCAGGCGCTTCGCGACCAGCGCCCCGTCGCCTGCCGCATCGTGCAGTTTTCCGGCGGCGAGCCCACCATTTACCCGCGCTTCCTGGACGTGCTTCGCCTAGCCAAAGAGATGGGCTTCTCGCACACCCAGGTGGCCACCAACGGCCTGAAATTCACCGAACTTGCATTCGCCGAGCAGTGCAAGGAAGCCGGCCTGCACACGCTCTACCTGCAATTCGACGGCGTCTGCGACGATGTTTACCGCCGCACGCGCGGCGAGTCGCTGTGGGAGAAAAAGCTCCAGTGCATCGAGAACGTCAGGAAGGCCGGGCTCAAGATCGTCTTCGTCCCCACCATCGTCAAAGGCCTCAACGATCACGAAATCGGCGACATTGTCCGCCTCGCCCTGGAGTACATCGATTGCACCAGCGGGATCAGCTTCCAGCCGGTTGCCTTCACCGGGCGCATCGCCAAACATGAACTGGAAGCCAAGCGCTTCACGCTCTCCGATTTCGCCCACGCCATTCACGAACAGACCGGCATCGCCGACCCGTACGAGGACTGGTTCCCGCTCTCCTGCGTGACGCCCTTCTCCAAGCTGCTCAGCGCCCTGCGCGGCGAAGAAACCACCACCCTGAGCTGCCACCCGCATTGCTCGCTGGGGACTTATCTGTTCGTCGATCAGAACCGCAAAGCCGTCCCGGTGACGCGGTTCGTGGAGATTGGACCCATGCTCCGCGAGATGGACGAGCTTTCCCGCAAGGCCGGTAAGCGCCGCTTTCAGTTCTACACCAAGTTCGAAGCCTGGAACAGTTTGCGTAAGTTCTTCCACCAGGAGAAGGCTCCCCAAGGCCTGACCTTCAATAAGTTCCTGCAGACGCTGCAAGGCATGACCGACAAGAGTTACGGCCGCGGTGAGAGCGAGGCCAAGGGCTTCACTTACAAGACCCTGATGCTGGCCGGCATGCACTTCATGGATTCCTATAACTACGACGTGGAACGGGTCAAGCGTTGCGTCATCCACTATGCCGCTCCCAACGGCAAGATCTACCCCTTCTGCGCCTATAACTCGGGACCGGTCTACCGCGAGCGCATCGAACGCGAATTCTCTATTCCCTTTGAGCAGCAGCCCGCCATGATGGCGCTCAAGCTGCAAGGCACCCAGGGCGCCGGCATCTCGCAGCCCGAACTGGTTGGCTGAGAATATCCGCACCGTGCGGAGCCGCCTGGTGGTTCCCAATCCGTTGGCTCAATCGAAGAAGGAGACTTCCTTCATCGGGTAATGCTTCCGGTTTCGCGTCCACAACTCCGCCCTGTTCCCCACCGCGCTAGCGGCGATCAACGCATCGGCCACCTCGACTCCATGGCTCCGTCTGTACTGGCGCAAGTAGTCGCCCGCCTGACGACCCGCTTCCTCGTCGATCGGAGTACATGTCAGCGCCCGGAAGAGATTTTTCAGAGCGTCATACTCATTCGGCCGGGCGCCGGCCCAGAGTTCCGCAACACTGACGGGCGAGTACAGGACAGCGGCGTCGGAGTTGCTCAGGTCTATCCATTTGGTGACAATATCCGCATTTCTGCCGCGAGAGACTTCAATCAGGATGTCGGAATCGACGAGTACCGTCATTTCCCGTGAAGCCGATCCAGACGGTCACCACGGCGAAGATTCTGGACATATTCCACCGCATCGAGGGGTGCGGAGCGTTCCTTGCGAATCCCGACGAATTCCTGCATTGCCTTCATCTGCTCGTCCCGCCTGCCGAGATAGCGCTCCCGAACGGCTTCCCGCACGAGTTCCGAGACGGAAGTCTTTCGACTCCGTGCACTCGTGTGAAGGGCATTCCAGAGGTGTTCGTCCAGGTACAGTTGCGTCCGCCGCATACTGTATATTGTACATCGCCACTGCCAAAAGGGAGGGCATCGCCACCCCCGTTCCTCCCCGCGTTATCATTGAGTATTAACGTGCCCGGCGTCTACATCTCATACCCCTTTTGCGCGCAAAAGTGTACCTATTGCAATTTCGCGAGCGGCGTTTTCCCGCGCGAAATCGAGGTGCGCTACCGGGAGGCGCTGGCCCGCGAAATCCGCGCCCACGCCTGGGACTGGACTCCCGATACGGTCTACCTGGGCGGCGGCACCCCGAGCCTGCTCGCTCCCGAGGCCTTGCGCGCCCTGCTCGCCCGGATCCCTGGACGTCCCTGGGCGGAAGCCACCATCGAAGCCGCTCCCGGCAACATCACGCCCGATGCCGCCCGCGCCTGGGCCGATGCCGGCATCCGCCGCGTCTCTCTCGGCGTGCAATCGTTCGTCGAAAAGGAACTCCGCCGCACCGGTCGCACCCACACCGCGCAGACCGTCGCCGCCGAAATCGCCGTGCTCCGCGCCACTGGCATCCACAACATCAATATCGACCTGATCGCCGGGCTCTCCGCGCAGACGGCCGCCTCCTGGCGCGAATCGCTCGACTGGGTGGAGCGCCTGGCGCCGGAACACGTCTCCGTCTACATGCTGGAAGTGGATGAGGACAGCCGCCTCGGCAAGGAAATGCTGCTCGGCGGGGTGCGCTACGGCGCCCTGGACACGCCCTCCGACGACGCCACGGCCGATTTCTACGAGCTGGCCGTGGAACGCCTGGCGGCACTCGGAATCGCGCGCTACGAGATCTCTAATTTCGCCCGGCCCGGCTTCGAATCGCGCCACAATCTGAAGTATTGGAACCTGGAGCCGTACATCGGCTTCGGCGCCGACGCGCACTCCTTCGACGGCCGGACGCGCCACCAGAACCCCGAGTCCATCGAGGACTATTTGTCCGGCGCCGGCCAGGTCCCTGACGTGCCCCACTTATCCGAAGAGCGCTTCTTTATCGGCCTGCGCCTCTCCGCCGGCATACGCCCCGCCCCCGAGGAATGGCGCCGCTTCGACGTGCCCATCCACCGTTTCCTGGATGCCGGCTTGCTCGAAACCGATGGCGCCACGCTCCGCCTCACCGGGCGCGGCGTCCTGCTCTCTAATGAAGTTTTCCAGGAGTTCCTGAATCTATGATCGACCTGCGCAGCGATACCGTCACCAAGCCCACGCCCGCCATGCGGCGCGCCATGTTCGAAGCCGAAGTGGGCGACGACGTGTATCGCGAAGACCCCACCGTCAACCGCCTGGAAGAGCGGGCTGCCGAAATCGCGGGCAAACCAGCCGCGTTGTTCGTCCCCACCGGCACCATGGGGAACACCATCGCCATCAAGTTGCTGACCGAGCATGGACAGGAAGTGGTCTGCGATTCGCGCGCCCACCTGCTGGATTACGAGCTCTCCATGGTGGCCTGGTTCAGTGGCTGCGTGGTCCGTGCCGTCCCTACCGAACGCGGATTGCTCTCCGCCGAAGAGGTGATCCGAAACATTCGCCCGGTGAGCCCCAACAGCGCGGCCACCGGGGCGGTGGAGGTCGAACAGACCCACAATATGGGGGGCGGAACGGTGTACCCCGTGCGCACACTGTGCGAGATTTACGACGCCGCGCACCAGCGTGGCGTGCGCGTACACATGGATGGAGCCCGTATCTTCAACGCTTCAGCCGCTCTGGGCATTCCCGTGCACGAAATTGCCTGTCACGCCGATACCGTCATGTTCTGTCTGTCCAAAGCGTTGGGTGCGCCCGCCGGTTCCATGCTGGCCGGGCCGGCCGATCTGATCGCCAAAGGGCGCCTCTACCGCAAGCGCCTGGGCGGCGGTATGCGGCAGGCCGGCATCCTGGCGGCGGCCGGTCTGGTGGCGCTTGAAGAGTCGCCCGCCAAGCTGGGTGTGGATCATGCCAACGCGCAATTCCTGGCCCAGGGACTGGCGCGCATCCCCGGAATTCAGGTGGACCCGGCCATGGTGGACACCAACATTGTCGTATTCGATATTTCAGCCACCGGCCTCGTGCCCGCCGATGTCAGCGCCCAATTGCGCGGCCGCGGCGTCCTCGTGAACGCCATCAATCGGCGTTGTCTGCGCGCTGTTACGCACTACGATGTGGACCGGGCGCAGTGCGCCCAGGCGGTGGAAGCTGTCTCCGAAAGTATCGCCGCCACCATGGCCTTCGCTAAACCGTCATAATGGACATATTACTCGCATGCTGAGATTCTCGATCCTGCTGTTGGCAGGCACTGCCTTCGCGCAGCAATACACCATTTCCACCGTCGCCGGAGGTGCTCCTCCCACCACCCCGGTATCGGCCCTGAACACGTCGATCGGCCAGCCGCGGAAGCTCGCGCTTTCCGGCGGCAACCTCTATTTCAGCGGCGGCAACTCGGTCTTCAAGATCGATATCGCGGGCTCCATGACCCTGGTAGCGGGCAATTCGCGCGCCGGTTTTTCCGGCGATGGCGGCCCCGCGGTCAGCGCGCAGTTGAACGCGCCGCAGGGCCTTGCGCTCGATTCCGCCGGCAATGTCTACATCGCCGATTCCTTGAATAACCGCGTCCGCATGGTGGATACCAAGGGCATCATCACCACCTTCGCCGGCACTGGCACTACGTCCGATCCCGGCTTCTGGGGTGATAACGGACCCGCCGCGAGTGCCAATCTTAAGATGCCTGTTGCCGTGGCGGTGGATTCCGCCGGAGCGGTCTACATTGTCGCCTCGGCGGATAACACCGTCCGCAAGGTGACTACCGACGGCATCATCAACATCTTCGCCGGCGCCGGATACAAGGGCTATTACGGCGATTATGCCAAAGACAGCATCTCGGGCAAGATCTCCAGCGATGGCGTGGCTATCCACGCCGGTATCACCTCGCCGCAGGATGTCGCCATTGGGCCTAAGGGCGCCATCCTGATTGCCGACACCGGCAACGCAGTGATCCGCCAGGTGGATTCCGCCGGGATCATCACGACCATCTCCGGCAACGGCAACGTCGGTATCGCCGGCGACGATGTGGCCACCACGCTGGCCATGGTCTCCCCGTTCGGTGTGGCGGTGGATTCTGCCGGCAACGTGTACGTTGCCGAGTACGGCAGCAATCGCATCCGGAAAATCGATACCGCGGGCAAAATCACCACTGCCATCGGCGATGGCTCGCAGGGCTTTGCCGGAGACGGCGGCGCGCCGAGCAAGGTGCAGATGAGTCTGCCTACCGGTGTGGTGGTAGATTCCTCGGGCAACCTCTACTTTGCCGATTCGCTCAACAACCGCATCCGCAAGCTCTCCGGCGGCAATGTCAGCACCGTCGCCGGCAACGGCGCGTTCAGCCGCTCGGGCGATGGCGGCGCGGCGGCCAGCGCGCAGCTCAATACGCCGCTGGGCGTCGCCGTGGATACCTTCGGCAACCCCTATATCGCCGATACCGCGAACAACGTGGTGCGGCGCGTGGACAGCAACCGCGTAGGCAGCAGCGGAACCATCTCCACCTTCGCGGGCACGGGTACCGCTGGATCCTCCGGCGATGGCAGTGCGGCTACCAGCGCCCAACTCAACGGTCCGCAAGGGCTGGCCGTGGATTTTGCGGGCAATCTCTATATCGCCGACACGCAGAACAATCGCGTGCGCAAGGTTTCGGGCGGCACAATTTCAACGGTCGCCGGCAGCGGCACCGCGGGTTTCGCCGGGGACGGCGGTGCGGCGGCCAGCGCGCAGCTCAATGCGCCCTTCGGGGTGGCAGTTGATGCGGCCGGCAATCTGTATATTGCCGAATTCAGCAACAACCGCGTGCGCAAGGTCGGGAAAGAAGGCAATATCAGCACATTCGCCGGCAACGGAGTTTCGGGCTTTGGCGGTGACGGGCTTCAAGCTGCCAGCGCGCAGCTCAACGGCCCCCAGGGTGTGGCCGTGGATTCCGCGGGCAACGTCTACATTGCCGATACGGCGAACAACCGCGTGCGCAAGGTGGCGGCAAACGGTGTGATCACGACGGTCGCCGGCAACGGCACCCCCGGTTTCTCCGGCGATGGCAACCCCGCGGTCAACGCGCACGTGGGCAACCCGGTCGCCGTAGCCGTGGACAGCGTGGGCAACGTGTACATCGCCGATGGCAGCGCGCGGGTGCGCAAGCTATTCCTTTCGGGCATCATCGCCACTATCGCTGGCGCCGGCCCGCGTGGATATACTGGCGATGGCGGCATCGCCCCCATCGCCCGGCTCAACGGACCTTCGGCCCTGGCTGTCAATGCCGCCGGCAGCGTCTGGGTGGCCGATACGCTCAACAACGCGGTGCGGTTGTTGCAGTTCACTGGCGGTGGAACCACGGTGAGCGCGGTGACCAATGGCGCCAGCAATCTGAGTGGTCCGGTGGCAGGCGGTGAAGTGGTGGTGATCTACGGTAGCGGGCTCGGTCCGGATCAACTCGTTCAATACGAAACCGGTTCCAATGGCCGGGTGCCCACCACCGTGGGCGGCACCAGCGTGTACGTCAATGGTGCTCAGGCGCCGATGTTGTACGCTTCGGCGAACCAGGTGGCGGCGGTGGTGCCTTACGGCATCAGCGGATCGCTTGCCCAGTTGTTCGTGCAGTATCAAAACCAGGCGTCGGCCCCGTTCAACGTCTCAGTGGCCAGCCAGATTCCGGCCATCTTCACGCTGAATGGTTCGGGCACCGGGCAGGCAGCCGCGATCAACAACAAGGATGGCTCGATTAACGGTGCGGCGCGTCCGGCCAAGGTGGGCGAATACGTCCAGCTCTACATCACGGGCGCAGGCCAGACCAGCCCTTCGGGCAGCGATGGGCTGATCAACGCCGAGCCTCTGCCGCGTACGGTTGCCACCGTGAAAGTGACCATTGGTAACCAGACCGCCAATGTGACCTTCTCTGGCGGAGCCCCCGGAGCGGTCGCCGGAGTGATTCAGGTGAACGCGCAGATTCCTGCTGGGATCACGCCGGGTGGCGCGGTCCCGGTAGTCGTGCAGATCGGCACCTCGAACTCGCAGCCCAACGTCACTATCGCAGTGGCGAACTAGTGGAAGTCGTGGGGCGGGCCCCCTGGTCCGCGCGGGTCCCCCTGGACCCGCTTCTCGGCAACGAAACCGGCTCGATCCATGCGGAGACAGCCCCACAAAAAAGCGTCGTGAGCAACTTCCGCCGCGAAACCGTTTAAGGTGATAAGTATGCAATTTCGCAAACTTGGCAGGACCAACCTCGAGATCAGCGACGTCGGCTACGGCGCCTGGGGCATCGGCGGTAAGCAATGGCTCGGCGGCACCGACGATGAATCGCTGCTCGCCCTTCACCGCGCCATGGAACTTGGCGTCAACCTGATCGATACCGCGTTGGCCTACGGCGATGGCCACAGCGAGCAACTGGTGGGCGATGCGGTTCGCGCGGCCGGGCGCAGGATCTACGTGGCGACCAAGGTGCCGCCGAAGAATCGTGTCTGGCCGGCGAAATCGGGCACGCCGATCGGCGAAGTCTTCCCGTACGACTACCTCATCGCCAGCGCCGAAGAGAGCCTGCGCAATCTCAAACTGGAGACCATCGACCTGCTGCAACTGCACGTCTGGACCGACGAGTGGGTGGAGTGCGAGGAGTGGCGCCGCGCTTTTGAAGACCTCAAGCGCTCGGGCAAAGTGCAAAGCGTGGGCGTCTCCGCCACCGAGCACGATCCCGATTCTGCGCTCGCCATCATGCGCACCGGTCTCGTCGACGCCGTCCAGGTGATCTACAACATCTTCGATCAAACGCCGGAGGCGCGCATGTTGCCGCTGGCGCGGGAAATGAATATCGGCATCCTGGCGCGCGTCCCGTTGGATGAAGGCGCGCTCTCCGGCACCATCACCGAGAGCACCACCTTCCCGGCCGGCGATTTCCGCGACTATTATTTCCGCGGCGTCGACCGCAAGAAACAGGTGGTGGAGCACGTGGACGCGCTGCGCCGCGACCTGGGCGAAGGTGTCAACCTGCCCGGCATCGCACTCCGCTTCTGCTTGTCGCACCCGGCCGTTTCCAGCGTCATCCCGGGCATGCGCTCGCGGCGCCACGTGGAATCGAACACCGCTCTGAGCGACCTGGGCGCGTTGCCGGCCGGGACGCTGGCCACGCTCAAGCGCCACGCCTGGGACCGCAACTTCTATAACTAGTCGCAGCCTTTGCCCGTAATCCGTCCGTAGGCCGACAGTGAAGAAAAACTCAAGCACCCCGGCGAAGGAATTCAAAAATGCCCTTTGCCTACGGACGGATTACGGCCAAACTCTCGTTACATAATTCCTCCGCTCACCCCTAGTACAATGAGGGTGTGCCTCGCTTCGTCGTTCCGGCGGCCCTCGCCTTAGCCGCCGTTTTATCGGCCCAAACTGCGCTCTTTCCCCTCAAGGACCTCAAACCCGGGATGCGCGGCACCGGCCGCACCGTCTTCAGCGGGAACAAAATCGAGGACTTTCAGGTCG
>JANYJN010000795.1 GCA_025358475.1 Candidatus Solibacter sp. | reverse complement strand
GTGCAATCCCTGATCGACCCTTTGGAGGACGAGGGAGACGACCGCCGGCGGGTGGCGCAGTTCCACTGGACGCTGCGCATACCGCGCGGGGCGCAGGCTGCCAGTTTCACGCGCCGCGAGCAGGTGGTGAAGTGCAGCGTGGAAAAGCGGGGGGGCAAGTGGCGGATCGTGGAGTTGGAGCCGATCGAATTTTTCGCGCCGGGCGTCTAGGAAGAAATGCGCTCGCACGCGGGCGTTGGCAGGCTGAAGCCCGCCCCGCCAGGACAATCCGCTTCAGCGCAATGTGACCTCGCGGACCAGGGCAGTGGCCGCGTTGCGTTGCTTAACCGGAATCTCGAAGTTTCTGGTGCCCGAGGGTGGGATTTTTTCCACCACCAGGTTCACCGCGCCGACTGCGGACCCGCCGCTGTCGGTCAGATCGATGACCAGCTCGGCGATGGCGATTTCTCTTGTGGATGTGTTCTTCACCTTGCCGGCCAAACGGGTGCCGTCCACGCTGATTTCGAGCACCTGCACATCGGAGGCCGGCGCCAGTTTGAAGTCCTTGTCCATATTGGGCAGCAGTTTCGCAGAGATCTCGGCGGCCGTAAGGTCCTTCACGGGTTTGGCTTCGGGGGGATCGAGGAGACTGCTCAAGGTGATGGCGATGCCCCCGAACAAGATCAGGCAAGGTATGCCGATCAGGCTCCAGGAGATGAGCTTCCGGCCCAGGGTCCGGTTGGTCAGGTAGAGCGGGTCGGTGGGGGCGGGGCTGGAGAGAAGGCGCTCGACAGGGCCACGTAGAGGGCCGGGCCACGTCAGTTGCCCCTTCGGCGCCGTCTGCGCACCGGGCTTCAAGCGTGCAAACGCAATCGATTCGAGGAATTCCCGGAAAGGTTTCATGATGATGCCGCACAGAGGGGCGGTTCATTGGCTAGTATAGCGTGAGGCTCCGGGTGCGGAGCGGGCGAGCGGCGAGAGCGATTAACGGCGTGCCGGCGGGGGTTCGGCGAGCAGCGTTTCGAGAGAGCGAAGATTGCCGGGGCGGCCCATCACAATCAGGTAGTCGCCGCCCTCCACGGCGGTTTCGGCGGGCGGGTTGAACACCATTTCGCCAGTTTCCTTGCGAATAGCCATGACGATGACGCCCACCTCCTTGCCCAGTTGCATTTCCTTGATGGTCTTGGACACCATCTGACTGGCGCGGGAAACGCGCACCTGTTCGATGGCGATATCATCGCCCACGTCCTTGGTCGTCAAGTCAAGGAATTGCACGACGTGGGGGCGCAAGAGGGATTGCGCCAGGCGATGGCCGGTAATGGAGTAGGGGGCGAATACGGCGTCGGCGCCGGCGCGCCGCATCTTGGCTTCGGCGCCTTCCTCGGCGGCCCGCGTGGCGACGTAGATTCCGGGATTGAGCCCCTTGGCGGAGAGCAGGACGAAGAGGTTGTCGGCGTCGGTGGCGAGGGCGGAGACCAGACCGCGAGCGCGCTCGATACCCACCAGGCGGAGGGTCTCGTCGTGGGTGGAATCGGCGGCCACGGCCAGCATACCGGCCAGCGTGGCGCGTTCGACGCGGGCCGGGTTGATATCCACCACCACGAAGGGCACGCCGGCGTGGCTCAGTTCTTGGGCTGCGCCGTTGCCGACCCGGCCGAAGCCGCAGATGATGTAGTGGTCTTTTAGATTGTCGATCATGCGTTTTTTCCGCCGCTTGCCAATGGCGTCGCCGAATTCCAGTTCGATAATGGTCTGGGTCATGGCGCCGATGGCGATGAAAATGGTGGTGACTCCGAACACGATCAGGAAGGAATTGAACACGCGCCCGGCGTGGGAGAGCGGATGGATCTCGCCGTAGCCCACCGTGGTCATGGTGGTCAGCGTCATGTAGAACGCATCGAAGAGTGGGTACCCGTCAATGACGGCGAAGCCCGCCGTCCCGATGGAGAGCGTGGTGACGATGGCCACGACCATCAGGACGAAGCGCCGCGTGAGCCGGTTCATGGTGACTTATGGACCAAGTATAGCGAGTGGGGCTGAAAACTGTGAAGCTGGCGGGCGTGTCTGTTAAACTGGGGGGGACCCGTCACGCGATACACCCCCTTTGTGGGCCGGTAGCTCAGTTGGTAGAGCATGTGACTTTTAATCACAGGGTCGTGGGTTCGAGTCCCACCCGGCTCACCATTGGCGATTTGACTACCCGTTCCCGCCGCCCTTCACTGAAAGCGAAACCATATTTCGAGCGTATTACCCATCATTACCGTCACCGTCAGAAATAAAACGCCGCTGGTGGTCCTCCGTCCGTTCGTCGGCAGGCCGATCTTAAGAGCGGCTTCCGGCGGTGTCATCAGCATTCATCCCAAACCCCCGGCCGCGGACGACGAATACACACCCGAGCAGCGCAGCATCGTCGATGCCCAACTCGCTGAGGGTCTAGCCGACATCAAGGCCGGCCAAGTCCACGGTCCTTTTGCTACCCATAAAGAGTTCATCGCCTCGCTCCGGAAGCCGAGAGGTTGAATCGTAAGAAAACCAAGCGCTCGGCGTGATGAAACTCCTCCGCACTCCCCACTTCGAGCGGAACTACGCCAAGGCTACCCAACAAGACAGGCCGCCCAGCAGACTTGAAAGCCCTGGTTTCTGACGCTGGAGTTACGCTTCGGAAAGGCACGAGATCGGCGCGTTGATGGAGCCGAAGGCGATTTTGTTCCGCCTACTGTTTGGCGGCAACCGCGGCTTGGTCCAGTTTCGAAATCTGTTCCCGCACGATCTCGGCATCCTTCGCGTTGGGCATGTACCGCAGATAGTCCCGAAACTGCTCCACCGCTTCGGCATACTGGTGCTTCTCCGCCAGGATCATCCCCAGCACATAACTCAGCCTGGGCATTCGCCGGTTCTGGTCGATGAGCAACCCCGCACGCGCGGCACGCTCCGCCTCGTCCATACGCTTCAGCCTGGCCTTGGCAATCGCATTCACCAGATACGCCGCCGGGAAATCCTCGGGATCCAGATGGATCCACGCGCTCGAATACCGCGCCGCCTCTTCCCATTGCTCTTTCCGGTCGGCATACGTCGCCAGCTTCCCGTACGGCAACACATATTTGCTATCGGCCTGCACCGCTTCCTGCCAGGCGTGGACGGCGCCGGCCGTGTCGCCCCGTTTCTCAAGCACCATGCCAAGTTCGAACCAGGCGACGGCGAACTTCGGGTAGTCCTTGACCGCTCTCGTCAACTCACGTCCGGCGGCATCCCAATCCTGCGCCTTCATCGCCGCGAGACCTTTTTCGTACGCCTTCCGGGCGTTCTTCGGCGCCATCCCGGTGGTCACGCTGACGGCGAGCACGTCGGCTCGCGACAACGGGAACAGAACGATGGTGGGAATACGCGTATCGTCCATCGTGCTCCGCACCGCCAGCCTCATCGAGTCGGAGCGGTAGCCCGCAAGAACCGCCGTCATCTCGCAGTTCCTCAGCGCGCTGGTAACCGGATTGGTGTATTGAGTCGCATTGCCGAAGGGCCGGCTGAGATCGGCGGTGTGTCCGGCCGCTGACGAAGCGTCTCCAGTCCCGGCCACGGTCCGGCTACCGCCCACCTTGAAACTATAGTGGCCCTGCGAGTCGGTCCAGGATTCACTCTCCACGTGGCCCTGGCAGGTTCGCCGGACGAGAACCGAAATGGGCGGCGGCGAACTGTCGTTCATCATCACCGTGCCCGAGAGCACGACGGCATTTTCCTGAACCTGGGCTTCGGGAGTCTGGGTGGCGGCCACTCCCGCACGAAGAGCCGCCATCACGATAACAAAGGCAAATGCCCGGTGATCCATGAACCCTCCATGCGCTGATCCAATTATGCGCCCGTTCGGACTCTCGGGGCGAGCCTCATCCGCGTGGCCTTGCGCCGGCGCCAGGGAAGGGCCCTTTCCGTCCGCCGCGGACCCCGGCTTGCCGCGGAAACCGGCGTTCGCGCTACAATTCCCGGTGCCAAGCCCACCAGAGACAACGAAGACTGCCTGATGGGGCAAGCCGTACCTGCTCGATCTTCCGATGTGGTGCCGCTCCGTTCCGCGCGATCCTGCGATCACACGTGCACGGCTCTGATCGGAGACGGCTGCCCAGGCGCGGCCCACGCCCTCAACCGTCAAAAGGTAGAGGCGATGGTCGCAGCGCCGGGATCCCTCCGGGCCTTATTAGAACTGCCGAACCTGTCGATAAGAGGTCAGAGGGACACTGCCTTGCTGACAGACGAGAGCACCTTAGCCGATAAAGAGCGACGAAAACGCTTGCGTTTCCCGCTGAACACAGAACTCCGCTACCAGATCTCCGGGCGCGGTCACGGCGATTCGAGCCGGGGTACCGGGCGGGTGCGGGACATCTGCAGCAGAGGTTTGGCCTTCCGTGCCGATGGACCGCTTGAGCCGGGTTGGCGGCTTAGTGTTTCCATGGCTTGGCCCGCCAAGTTGGACAACCAGTGCATGTTGCGTCTCGGGTTTGAGGGGGTCGTTTTGCGGACACACGGCAGCTTGGTGGTCCTTACTATCGAGCACCCCGAGTTCCGCACCGCCGGGAAAAGCACGGCGGCCGCACTTGAAGAGATCGCCGCCACGGCCAGCGGAATCGGAGCGCTATACGCCTTCAAGGGAGTGCCTCCTGGTGTACTCGGGGCAGCCTAGCACTGGCCGTCGTCCCTGCTTCGCTTTCCTGGAACTTTTCGGCCACGGTACACGTATCACCGGCCATGGCTTCTCTATCTCACGTCGCGCCGCTGATTTTCGGCGTATTTCTTACCGCTGCCTTCGCGCAGAGCGGGCCTGCCGGACATTGGGAAGGCACCGTACAACTGCCCGACCACGACATCCAGATTGTGGTGGACCTTGCGAAAGACGATAAGGGAGCGTGGAACGGAGCGTTCTCCCAGACCACCCAGGGCGTTCGGAACGTGCCACTTGCCGATATAAGAGTGGATGACAAGAGTGTGAAGTTCCGGATCGCTGCCGGCGGTTCGAGCGCCCCTGAATTCGACTGTAGCCTGGAAAGCCCAACCTCAATGCGCTGTAGCCTAACCACTCCGGGTGGATCGGTCACATCCTCCATGAAGCGCACTGGTGAGGCCAAGATCGAATTACCGAAGTTCAGCCCCGCGGTCGCCGGAGAATTAGAAGGTAAATGGGAAGGCTCAATCGAAACGCCTAACGGCACCCTGCGGCTCGTCGTCCATTTAAAGAACCAACCGGATAAAACGGTCAAGGCGACGATGGATAGCCTCGACCAGAACTCAATGGACCTGCCGCTGACCGACATCGTTCAGAAGGGATCCGCGGTGGAATTCCAGTTGAGACTGGTAAATGGCGCGTACAAGGGCACCCTGAACAAGGACGCCACCCAACTGGAGGGCGAATGGAGTCAGGGCGGCGCGTCGCTGCCGCTGATTTTGAAGAAGGCTCCGTCGAAATAGCCGGAGCTCTCCTACAGCCAGCCGCCACGCGCTTTGGGCTGGCGGCTCAAGGCTGCTGCCGGATGGTCACCACACGGTCCGCCGCCACATCCCGCAGGACCGTTTTTCACCCGACGGCCAGCGAACGGTAATAGAATCGGCGCGCGTGGCGCTGCCCAGCCCGAAGTGCAGCCGCAGTCTTCGACGAAGACATCCGTACATGGCAACCGTACGCAGCGCACTAAAATATTCAGCTTCACAGATTCTTTCCGATCTTAACCAGCAGATTGGTGTCTCCGTCTGCCAATTGCCGAGGGCCGTCATCATGAACAGCGCCCTACGAATTGAATGGACTCGGCATTCCGGCGACCGCATCATCGTCGCAAATGCGGTCGCCTACAACGAAGCACCACTCGTTACGTCGGACCGCCACATCCAGCACTATCGAAACGCTATTTGGTAGGAGCGTCTTTCAGTTTCGCGGCGGTCTGGGCGCCGCTATAACGACGCTGCCTGTACGCCCAACGCGATGGGCGCCGCTGCTTTGGATTCGGCGGGCCGGAACAGCCACGCCAGGACGAACGCATAGGCCAGTTCGTCGGCCGTGATCTCCAGCGTGTGGATGATCCTTAAGTGCATGGGGAAGAACGTGGCCTGCAGCAGTCCATACGCGCCAATCATTATCGCCAACGCCAGACCCAACCGGATCCCGAGGCTGCGCCTGGAACCGTTCCAGAGCAGAACGCAAGGCAGTATCACCGCCAGGAAAATCGGGCTGCGCACCAGTTGCGTAGTGATGGTCCCGGCAAAGGACGGGATGCGAAGTCCCGCGATCCCCTCCCTATAAGTGTCAAGGACAAAGGGCGCGATGATGGAGCCAAAGATGAAGTAAAGGACGGGAAAGGCCAGCCAGGCAGCGAGCAGCCGCCAACTCCAGCCGAAGCCGCCGAAAGCAGGCATGGTGACCGGGTCCGCTCCAGGACCTTGTGGCCGGCGGGCAAGAACCGCGGCGGCCAGCAGGGAGGGAAGCAGGCTCATAAATGCCAGTGTGACGCCTTGCGCCGGCAGAATCGTGGTGCTGAAGACCACGGCTTCGATAGCTGTGTTGACGCCGACGCAGATGAACAGAAGTGCGCTCAGGGCCAGCCAGCGAGTCTTAAATCCGCCGCGCAGACCGCCGGCGGCCAGCGCGGCGCCGGCGGCCAGCAGAAGGCTCGCCAGAACAAACCACGCGAAGCCCTCGGCGGCGCTGGCGCTTTGGGGAAACGAAG
>JANYJN010000753.1 GCA_025358475.1 Candidatus Solibacter sp. | reverse complement strand
CGCTGCCGGACGGCACGTCGCGGGATAGCGACACTAAGGCCCACGACGCGACTTGGGCGGATGCCGGAAAGCACCTACCGGAGAATACCGGCGACAAACCCATGGAAGTGATAGTGATCGAACTCAAGAAGTAGAGGGAGTAGCCCGGCTGACCGATGGTGTTGCGCCAAGCGGCGCGGTAGACTCCTCTATTCAGGTTGCCGGCTGATGTCTGAACTTTCGTGGCGCCGGCTCTTGTGCCCAACGCCACTTACTAAGGGCAAGAGAAGAAATACTGACGAATTGGTGGGGCGGATCAGGGGGTCCGCCCCACCATTTATGCAGGTGACGCCGTAGTGGCTTATTTCAGTGGCATTGGGCACCCGTGCCTGCCGTGTGGAGACTCTTCTCGACACCAGTTCGCGCCCGGGGAAAGCAGGCGCCGGCATGACTTTTGGCGCGGCACCCAGGAGGGCGCGCGCCACGGTGCGAAGTTCACGCTGCTATTGCTGGCGCTGTTGGCCCTTGCGCCGGCACAGCAGGCGCCGCGCATCGTCCTCGATTATCCGGAAGACGGATCCGTCTTCCCGCCGGATTTTGCTCCGCCCACCTTCCTGTGGCGGGATTCGGCAGCGGCGGCCAGTGCCTGGAAAATCGAAATTGCGTTCCAGGATGGCGCGCCGGCGATGCGTCTGACCGCTCGCGGCGAAGCCATGAGTATCGGCGAGATCGACCCGCGATGCGTCGCCGAATCGAACCAATTGCCGAAGCTGACGCCGCAGCAGGCCGCGGCACATACGTGGAAGCCGGAGTCGGCGGCGTGGCGGGAGATCAAGCAACGCTCGGCGGGCCATCCGGCCACGGTGACCATCACGGGACTTGGCGGCGTCCGCGGGCAGGTCCGCATCTCCACCGCAAAGGACCCGGTGGGCGCGCCGATTTTCTATCGCGACGTGCCGCTGATGCCCTCGGAAGTGGAGAAGGGCGTGATCAAGCCCATCATCCCGAGCGCCGTGCCGCTGGTGGGCTGGCGGCTGCGCAACGTGGCCGAAAGCGGCAGCCGGCTGGTGATGGAGGGACTGCCCACCTGCGCCAACTGCCACTCTTTTTCGAGCGACGGCAAGACGCTGGCCCTGGACGTGGACGGCCCGCAGAATGACAAAGGCACCTACGCCATCGTGTCCCTGGCGCCGCGGACCTCGATTCGCACCGAAGACGTCTTCACGTGGAACGACTTCGCCGGCAAACCGCCGGGGCACCGCACCATCGGATTCATGGCGCAGCTCTCGCCCGATGCCCGCTACGCCGTCACCACGGTGAACGAGGACGTCTTCGTGGACAACTTCAAGGACTACCGCTTCCTACAGGTGTTCTATCCCACGCGCGGGATCCTGGCCTGGTACGACCGTTCCACACGCCGCATCCGCGCCCTGCCCGGCGCCGACAACCCCAACTTCGTCCAGACCAACGGCTTCTGGAGCCCGGACGGAAAGTACCTGGTTTTCGCGCGCGCGGGGGCCCGGGACGCTTATCCGGAGGGCCGCAAGCTGGCCCAATACGCCGGCGACCCGCTGGAACCGGCGATTCAATACGACCTGTACCGCATCCCGTTCAACGGCGGCAAGGGCGGCCGCCCGAAGGCCATCGCCGGGGCCTCCAACAACCACATGAGCAATTCCTTCCCGAAGGTTTCGCCCGACGGCCGCTGGATCGTTTTTGTGCAGTCGCACAACGGACAATTGATGCGCCCCGACGGCCTCCTTTACATCGTGCCGTCGGCAGGCGGGCAAGCCCGGCGCATGCGATGCAACACGGCGCTGATGAACTCCTGGCACAGTTTCTCGCCGAATGGGCGATGGCTGGTATTTTCCTCCAAGAGCCGCTCGCCGTACACGCAGATGTTCCTGACGCACATCGACGAGGAAGGCAACGACAGCCCGGCCATCCTGATCGAAAACTCCACGGCGGCCAATCGCGCCGTCAACATCCCCGAATTCGTCAACATTCCGCAAGATGGGCTGGAGCACATCGACGTTCCCGCGGCCGAGTTCTACCGGCTTTTCGATAGCGCCTGGAACCTGGCCGAGAAGGGCCGCTTTGACGAATCCATCGCCGCCTGGAAGCTGGCGCTGGGGATGAGTCCGGACGACGCCAAGGCGCACAATAACCTCGGGCGGGCGTTGGCGGGGAAGGGCGATTTCGAGCAGGCCATGGTTCACTGGCAGAAGGCGCTGGAGATGGACCCGCGTTACTGGGAAGCGCACAACAACCTGGCCGTGGCGCTGGTGGGCAAGGGCAGGCTGAACGAAGCTATCGGGCACCTCAGGCTGGTGCTGGCGGCCAATCCCAATTACGCCGAGGTGCACGGCAACCTGGGGCGTGCGCTGGCGCTGAAGGGCAAGGCGGCGGAGGCCATTTCGCAGTGGCGCAAGGCGATCGAGCTGAACCCCAACTACGCGCAGGCCTACAACGATCTGGGAACGGAGTTGTCGCGGGAAGGAAGGGTGGACGAGGCCGTAGCGGCTTGGCAGCGCGCCTCGGCGGTGAACCCGGGTTTCGCTCCTGCCCATTTCAACCTGGGGAACGCGCTGGACGCGCGGGGCAAGGGCGGGCAGGCGCTGGCGGCGTGGCGCAGCGGGCTGGCCGCGGATCCGAACCACCTGCCCACGTTGCGGCGGGCGGCGTGGCTGCTGGCCACCGGCCGCGACGCGTCGCTGCGCAACGGGGCGGAGGCGGTGGCGCTGGCCGAGCGAGCCGCGCGCCTCACCGGCAGCCAGGACGCCTCGATTCTGGACGGCCTGGCCGCGGCGTACGCCGAGGCCGGACGGTTCGCCGAAGCGGCTGGTACCGGCAATCGCGCCGAGCGCCTCGCGGCACAGCAGGGCAAGCCGGATCTGGCGGCGGAGATCAAGGCACGGGTGGCGCTGTACCAGGCGAAAACGGCGTATCGGGATGCGCGTAATTAGGCCGTTGCCCTGGAAGTGGCGCGGATTCCGAGGGTCTACGATCAACGCTGGGCATGGACGGGATTTCACCGGAGGATCCCGCGTCACACTTCTTAGATGGCCGTTCGGGGGGAGCATAGGGCCGGCGGCACTTCAACGAGTCGCCGATGCGGCCAAGTGGGTCGCTACCGGGCCCTGGCGCGTTTCTCGTTCCTAATCTCTCCGTCCCCGCCGCCCTTCCAGGACTTAGAGGGCCTAGGGGCGAGAAAAGGATGGCAAAAGAGCTTTCCGGCACGAATTGGGGTAAATTGAATAACGTGGTTTCATTTGAAGAATTTGAACAGCAGTGGCTCGAGGAAATACGCGAGGGCAATCCCAGCACGACCGCGTTAGGCA
>JANYJN010000653.1 GCA_025358475.1 Candidatus Solibacter sp. | reverse complement strand
ACCGCGCGACTCGACCTGGTGGCCGACGCCTTCAACCTTTTTAATCGCGCGAATGTGACTCGGATCAATCCGGTATTCGGCGTGGCAGCGCTGCCGCAACCTGGATTCTTGCAGCCCCTCGCCGGTGCTGGCGCCCGGCAGCTTCAGTTCTCACTGGATTTCGAATTCTAGTTTCCAGCCTCGGCAATTGCCAGCGTTAATTTTGAAATCCGCGAGAATCGTGGCGGGGGCTATTACGTATTCGGTGCTACCGCAAACCCGCTCGCTGACGCTCGGGGCTCTGATTTCCGCACTTCCCTCAAGATCACCAAAATGGTAACCGGTACGTCAAGGGAGAAAACAGAGCTGCTCGCCGCTCTTACTGGCGAGGGATACTTGGAAATCGCTGCTCATCGGTCCCGCTCGTGTTCTCTGCCACTGGCCGGACAGCCGGTATCCATGCCAGTGGCCGAGTGCGCCGTGGCGCGGCCAGAGAAGTCGATGGCGCTTCGGAGTAGTCGGTAAATCCTTGGCGACTACCCGCGGTTATCACCGGCGGCGCAGCAGGTCGCAGGGCAATTCGGTGCGTTGCCGATTCGACCCTGCTGCGTATGGCAAAAAAAGCGCCGTCGCGGCCCACGACGGTCGCAAGGGCGGCTGGTTCTCCGCTCGGGGTAATTCGATTTCTCTAGAACAACAGCTTCAGGGCGACCTGAACGTTTCGTGGAAGACCCGCGCTGCTGATGGTTCCGAACGTCGCCGTACCAAAGCCTGCCGCCGGGGCGGCGAACGGCGGAGTGTTGGTGAGGTTAAATGTCTCGAACCGGAATTGAAGCCGCATTCCTTCTTTGGGGACGAACTCGCGGTGAATCGCCAGGTCGAGCGATCTTCGGCCAGGCGCATGCAACACATTTCGACCCAGGTTGCCGAACGTGTACAACGGCTGCGGGGCGAAGGCAGCGACATTGAACCACGCAGCCGGGCCCTGAGTGAAACCGGTGGTGGGGTCGCCGATCACATTCGGACGATCGCTGCCGCCGGTATTCGACCGGGCGGAGCTGTTGGTAATGTCAAACGGTATGCCCGTGGTCAGAACGACCACCGCGTTGATACCCCAACCCTTCGCTAATGCCCCCGCAAAACCCTTCGAGCTTTTGGCGAACGGTACCGCCCAGTCTCCCAGGAATGTGAAGCGGCGACGCAGATCCAGAATCGAGTTGCCCCGTTCACTTTGACGGTTGTCCGGGAGCGCTGTCGCACCGGTGCCCGCCGAGCCTGAGGCGTTATCGATGCTGTGGCCGTAGGTGTAAGTAGCTAGAATACTGAGCCCGCCCTGAAACCTGCGTTCCAGCGTTGTTTGCAAGGCCTGGTACACCGAATTGTACCAAGGTCCGCAAATCGTGATATTCCCCGCATTGGGGAAGATACTGTAATACGGCCGCCTCGGATTTATAGCCGCCGGGGAGCCCGCGGGCGCCAGATTGAAACTGGTACAGCCGTTGAAGAGATATTGGTTGCGGCCCAAACTACCGACGTAAGCAACCGTGGCTACAAAGCCGTGTCCAATTTCTCGCTGCAGTGCCAGGTTGTACTGCTGTACATAGGGCACTTTGCCGTATGTTGAAACACCAATCAAACTGCCGGTCGGGTTGAGAGGGTCCGCGGGCACCGGGGCCGGCAAACCATCTTGCAGTTTGTTCGCGGCCGCCAGCGGCGTGGCGGTCACGTTATACAAACTGACAAATGGCGGGTTCCTCATAGCCATGTTGCTGGCGAGCATATTCGGAATGAAGCTGAGGCCATAACCGCCGCGCAGCACCGTTCCCTTGGCAAGCGTCGCTGCGAATCCGATGCGGGGCGCAAAGTCCCGATAGTCCGGCTTGACGTTGGCCGTGGCGGAGACACCGTTCTGGCCGGGAACGATGATTTTCCCTTGCGCCAGGTCTACGTTGGAAATCCGGTTGGCAACTTCCGAAGTCGCGCCGAAGTAGTCCCAGCGGAATCCCAGGTTCAGAGTAAGCCAGTGTGTCGCCCGCCAATCGTCCTGAACATATGCGTCCGTTTCCCAGTTTCGCAGGCCGGGATTCACAAGGAACTTATTGCGCGTAGTGGAGGCTGGATACCCCAGCAGGAACGAAGCCGCCCCGTTGCCGCTACGCGATGTCGCTCCGGAGGGGTCGTTGGTAAGGTTCGCATCGAAATTGAACTGCCCCTTGGACGTCGCACTCTGGAAGACATCTGTCTGGCGGCGCCGCACGTCCGCTCCGAACTTGATGCTGTGGGAACCCCGGATGTAACTAATGTTCCCCGTTTCCTGAAACATATTGTTCAGAGTAAGCAGGGGAACGAAGCTCGCATCGCCCAGGTTGGTAAGCCCGGAAATGGCCATAATGGCTAGCCCCGAACTGTCGTTGTCGATGTTGATTCCGGGCAGGCCAACTTGTTGAGAGGCCTTCTTGCCGTAGTTTTGCGGAAGGGAGTAAATGTAGTACCGGGCGAAGCCGGACTTCAATTCCATGAACATTGCCGGTCCAAAGACGTGGGAGAAGTTCAACTGAGCGCTTTGCGCCCGCTGGGAAGCCGTCCCGGAGCGTCCTTGATCGCAAACGGGGCTGATGCCATTGGCGGCCGTGGGGCAACCCGGAGGAATAAGCGTCTTAGTATTGTTTAAGGAATAGCGGGCAAAGAGCGTGTTGGAATCCGACACCCTGTAATCGCCCCGCGCATCCATAGTATCGTTATTCTGCGTCTTATTCGGCAGATAGACAAAGTTGTTTGCCAGCCCGGGTTGGTTTGGCAGCGGATACAGGTTGATCAGATTGACTGCGACCGGATCCATCCGGCTAAGAGGAATCTGGTCGTTCGCGAATCGAGTGCGGGTGGATACGCCGTTGATGGTCGTCGTACTGAGCGGGTCGAAGATCGGATTCACCCCGGCGAAGTTCCCCAGCCGTTCCGCCGCGGTTGGCATGCTGGTCTTGAACGTCTGTCCCTGGCTCTGGCGGAAGCCCTCGTAGTCGCCGAAGAAGAACAGCTTGTTCTTTTTGATGGGTCCGCCCAAGCTGCCGCCGAACTGGTTCTGTTTGTACGACGGCTTTACGGGAGCGAAGAAGTTTCTTGCATCCAACTTTTCGTTGCGGAGAAACTCGAATAGCGAGCCATGGTATTCGTTGGTGCCGGACTTTGTGATGAAACTGATCACGCCGCCGGCCGTCCTGCCGTATTGCGCGGAGTAGAGATTGGTCTCCACCTTCATCTCCTGCAACGCGTCGATGGACGGTTTGACCAGGATAGTGCCGATGGACCGCTCATTGTCGTCCATACCGTCGATCAAGAAGTTGTTAAAGCTGGTGGGTTGTGCGTTCACGGTCACGGCGGACGTCTGACGGCGGTCATCCGGGCGGGTACCGCTGGGCAGTCCGTTCGGGTCGCCTTCGGCGGCTCCAGCGGTCAGTTGCGTCAGAACCACGAAATTGCGCCCATTCAACGGGAGGTCCTGCAAGGCATTGGTATTAATCAGGTTGCTCACCGAGGAACTATCCGCTTGTAAGGCCGGAGAACTGGCCGTGACCTCCACCGATTGCCCCAATGCGCCCACCTCGAGTTCGATGTCCTGCCGCAGGCGGTCCCCAATGGCAAGCGTAACTCCGGGGATCGTCCACGTCTTGAAGCCGGGATTTGCCACTGTGACGCTGTAACGCCCAACTGGGAGCAACGTGACCGTATAATTCCCAGAGGCATCGCTGGTAGCTGTATGATCCGCGCCGGTGGCAAGGTTGTGGACTGTAATCTTGACTCCTGGCAGCACGCCGCCAGTCGCGTCAGTGACCGTTCCAAGAACGTCGGCGGTGGTCGATTGGCCCCACATCACCGTTCCCAGCAGCAGTAGGAAACCGAGTCTTGCCAAAACAGAACGTTTCCGCAGTTCGTGAAGAGGGCGGAAAGAATGCAAACACGGCATAATGGTATCCCTTTCCTTCAACGTGCAATAGCCTACAGTTGAGCAGCGATCTGCGGGAGAGAATCCACCGCTAGCACTAAGCTGCAAGGCCAGTTAAAGTCTTCAAACGTCGAGACAGCAAGTCGAGACAGCAACTCGAGACGGCTGAAAAAATTGTAGGTTGTAGCGCCACCGTTGTCAATCTTATAGGAATTCCGTATAGAAATTCCGAAGTTGCTTCTGACAAATCGCACCCGGTCAGGCCCAGGTGGTGGACACGATCGCCACCGCCTCCGCTGCAACAGCCGCGGCTTGCCCAGCACCACCGCGCCCTCCAGGTCACCCAACTGTCGGTCTCCACGTCGATGAAAGAAAACAGGGCGCTCGCCGCGCTTACCGGCGATGGAGCCCTGGAAATCGCTGCTCACCCGTCGCACTCGTGTTCTCTGCCACTGGCCGGGGAGCCGGTATTCGCGCCCAGTGGGCAGAGTTTCCGAGTGCCCATGCCCGACAAGACGTGCAGGGCATCCGCCGCCTGCCCGTAATGCTTAAACGATAAGTGCTGATCTGGCGGCTTTGACATTTTTCTTACTGCCTCTTGAGGCCGCCGCCGCCGCGGTCGGCCAGGATTAGGAGTTCATGAACCTGCAAAATTTCATTTGCGAGAGGCTGCAACAAGCCCCCAATCCAAGAGCTAGGACGTTAGTGCTCAAAGATCCGGGTTGGGAGGCCGACTCCTCGCCTACCTGCCATCCTGTGTGTCGCATGTGCACGGCGATGTGGGAAAATATAGGTATTATGATGACAATCGGTCTGATAGGTGCAGGGCACATCGGTAGCCAGATCGCACGGCTTTCTGTAGCGAATGGTTATAAGGTCGTGATCAGTAACTCCCGCGGGCCGGAGACTTTATCTAGGCTCGTCGCGGAGCTCGGACCTAACGCAAAGGCGGCAACAGCGGCTGAAGCGGCACAATCCGGAGATATCGTCATCGTCACGATACCGTTGAAGGAATACCGCGTGGTTCCCGTCGAGCCGCTTGCTGGTAAGATCGTGATCGATACGAACAACTACTATCCTGACCGTGACGGCCACATTCCCGAACTCGATAACGAATCGACCACGACCTCGGAGCTCCTGCAAGCACATCTGCCGGTTTCGAAAGTCGTCAAGGCCTTCAACCATATCTACGCGGCCGCACTTACCACCGACGGGCAACCGGCAGGCACGAATAATCGTCGCGCGCTGGTCATTGCCGGTGATGACCAAGGTGCGAAAGCCACGGTGACGCGACTGCTTGATCAGTTCGGCTTTGACACGGTGGACGCGGGCCCATTAAAGGAAGGCTGGCGCATCCAGCGCGACACTCCCGGGTACGGCCCGCGCCGCATGGCTGAGGAGTTGCGCAGAGACCTCGCGGCCGCGAGGCGATACGCGGA
>JANYJN010000678.1 GCA_025358475.1 Candidatus Solibacter sp. | reverse complement strand
AAAAGAACCGGGTTTACTACTTCGTCCCCAGCCAGTATCCCGGCCGGGTCTGCGTCTTGTAGGCGCCCACGGTCACTTCGAGGGTGTGGAACCCACCCTCATTCTTATTGTTCGGTGTGTAGCTGACAAAATACTGCGAGTGCAATTCGGCGCCGATCTTCTGGATGGCATCTTCCAGCCCGCGCTGTTTGTAGAAAGTGTACTCCGTCCCGCCAGTTCCCTTGGTGAACGCCTCCACCGGATTGTCCTTGAAGATGGCCTTCACGTCCTTGAATATCTCCACCATCAGGGGAATGAACTCGGCGCGCCCGCCGCCCCCGATGCCATACATCTGCGCCACCGAGGTTGGCGTCGCTGGCACCCCCGAAGGCATGGGATGCATGGCCGGCGGCCGGTTGTCCTGGCGACCCGGATCGGGCTTGGCGCTCAACGTCGAAAACATCCGCGACATGTCCACCGGATAGAACATGACGTTGGCGTATTGCAACTCCAGCAGGGCTTCCCGCAGCCCGGTTTCGCTGGCGATATCGCGCGTCTCCCCGATGTAGAGTATGATGCGCCGCCGGTTGAGGGGCCGCGTCCTCAGCATGCGGGTGGCCGCCGAAACCGCGTCGATCATGTGGTTCGCATAGCTGCCCGCGGTCAGTCCCTTGACTGCCTTGGTGATCTTCTCGCTGTCGGAAGTGAAGTCCTGCATGGTGCGGACCCGCGAATCGAAGGCGATTACGGCCGCCTCTCCCTGATCGCCGATGAGCAGCGGAGCGATCAAGCCGCCGATTTTCTTGACCTGCGGCAAAATGCCTTCCACATGCGCGTTGGATTGCAGGCAGATCACCAGGGAGATGGGCTGGTAGGCGACATCGATGTTAATGTTCTGCTCCTTGCCGTTGTCGAACAGGTGGAACTGGTGGGGTTGCAGTCCGTCCACGTAGTTGCCGTCGCGGTCGAAAACCAGCACGGGCGCCTGCACTACCTCGACGCCGCCCTTAAATACGGTGGCCGGCTGTGCCGGGTCCGGCGCGGGTTGCGGCGGCTGCTGCTGAGGCGTCTGGGCAATCATAAGGCCGCAGACAAACGTAAGAAGTATCGGTCGAATCATGCAGCTCCTGTTATGCGTGCCCGGTATGGCCTCTGAGGAGTTCGAGCACATGTGGCACCAATTCCACGATAGCATCCAGGGATTCCACCGCCCCCTTGGGCGACCCTGGCAGGGTCACAATCAACACCTTCCCGCGGGTCCCGGCTAGGGAACGCGACAGCACGGCCAGCGGTGTCGCCGCGCGGCCCTCCAGGCGCATCAACTCGCCAAACCCGGGGATTTCACGGTCCAAAATGGCGCGCGCCGCCTCCGGTGTCACGTCGCGCGGCGCCACTCCGGTGCCGCCCGTGGTGAAAATCGCCGCCACCTGCCCGCCGTCGGCGAGCGTGGCCAGCCGCTGACTGATTTCCGAAATCACGTCCGGGATGGTTTCCATGACTGCGACGCTCCAGCCCAGTTGTTCCAAGCGTTCACGCACCGCGGGGCCGGAGCGGTCCACCCGCGTACCCGCGCTTACCGAATCGCTGATGGTCAAAACGGCGGCACTAATCATGCTTCTTCCCCTGGCGGCGGAAATCTCCGCTCTTTCCTCCGGTCTTTTCCAGCAGGTATAAATCCTGGATTTCGATCGCCTTATCCAGCGCCTTGGTCATGTCGTACACCGTGAGAGCGGCTACGGCGGCGGCTGTCAGGGCCTCCATTTCGACGCCGGTCTGCGCGGTGGTGGTGGCGCTGGAGACGATGCGCACCCCGTGTTTTTGCAGCGTCACCTCGACATCGGCGTGGGTCAGCATCAGGGGATGGCAAAGCGGAATCAGGTCGCTGGTGCGTTTGGCGGCGGCGATTCCGGCGATGCGCGCGATCTCCAGCGGATTCCCCTTCGGATTGCGCGGCAGTTGGCGCAACACGGCGGGCGCAAGCCGCACGAAGGCGTGGGCGCGGGCGGTGCGGAGCGTCTCCGGCTTGGCGGAAACATCCACCATGCGCGGGCTGCCCGACGAATCGAAGTGCGAGAGTTTTTTCATTTTGAAAGTATCCGTATGAGTTCGCCGCGCGCATATACGGCGTGATCGGGATCTGCCACCAGGTATGCATTGGCGCGGCTCAGCGCCGGAATGTCACCCGAGCCGTGCCAGCGCACGGGCGTCACTTCGTCCCCGCCAGCGCTCAACATCGCAGGCAGAAACCTGGTCAGCCCGCATCTGTGCCGGAACTCGCCAGTCAGCCGCGCCAGCGGCATGTGGAGCGCGGTTTCCTCCTGCCCGGCCAGCAGTTCCAAGGCGGCGCGGGCGAAAACCTCGAACGTCACCATGGTGGCGGAGGGGTTCCCCGGCAGCCCGAAAAAGTATTTCCCGGCGGCGCGTCCGAAAACCAGCGGCTGCCCGGGTTGGATTAACACGCGGTCGAAATAGAATTCCGCGCCGAATTCCGCGAGCACTTGCTCCACCACGTCGTACTTTCCCGCCGAAACACCGCCGGAGAGCAGCAGCAGGTCGGCGTGGAGACCGCGCGCGATTATGTCCCGCGTATGCGCCACCGTATCGCGCGCCACCGGGAGCACATCGGGCGTGCCGCCGGCGCGCTCCACCTGTGCGGCGAGCGACCAGGCGTTGGAATTGCGAATTTGAAATTCCTCGGGAAACTCGTGAACCTCTACGATTTCGTCACCAGTGGCCACAATCGCCACCACCGGTTGCCGGTAGACCTTGACGCGCGCCTGCCCGATGGCCGCCAGGAGCGCGATATCGGCGTAATCCAGGCGCTTACCGGCGCGCAAAAGCATATCGTGCGCCGCCGCCTCGCAGCCTTGCGGATTGATGAACTGCCGCGCTTCGGCTGCGCTGAGGATGACCACGCGGCTGCCTTCGCGCCGCGTGTGTTCGATCATGACCACCGCGTCGGCTCCGGATGGGATCGGCGCCCCGGTCATGATCTCCACGGCCTGTCCGGCAGCGACTGCGCCGGCGAAGCGCTCGCCGGCGCGCACCTCGCCGATAATTTCCAATTGCCCGGGCAGATCGATGGCGCGCACCGCGTACCCGTCGCGCACGCTCCGGTCCAGCGCCGGCGAGTCGCGGTCCGCGGCCGCATCGGCGGCCAGCACGCGTCCGCCAGCCTCCGCCAGGGGAATCGCCTCGATGGCGGGATGGGTGCGCGCCTGGCGCACCGTGCCCAGAACGGTCTCGCGAGCATCGGTAAACGTCAGCGCCGGCACACCTCCATTATCCTGAAAACGGCGGTTCGCCGCAGTCCGTCCACAAATGCCCACAACTCCGGTTACGCGGAGGCCGTCCCTTTTCCCACCCGCGGCGCACGCGTGCAGCATTCTCCAATCAAGGCAGGGGCGGAAGCGGGTCAGGGGAATCGAGCTGCAAAGACCCTGTCGTGATAGTCGACGGGGGGCAGGTTCAGGCCGGGCCTGGCATAGATCGAGTAACTGCGATCGATGTACACCCGCCGCCAGGGGATCTGCGCAATGGCGCGAGCCAGTGGGTCCGACGGACGCACCATGATCACGTCGGTGGGATGGCCGGCCAGGGTCCGCTGCCATCCGGCGCCAGCCCGGTAAAAGCGGAAGATTTCGTCCACCCAGGGGCTGGGATAGGCGACTTCGTAGCGGCTGTCGACGGCCACGCGAACGGCGGGATAGAGCTTCCAGGAGACGTACGCACCGTACTCGAAGGGAACCATGGCATTGCCGCGGAACTGCTGGTCCGCCAGGTATTGAACGGCGCCGGTGGGGTAGACGATCTCACCGGCCTTGCCCTCACCGGGGACGTCCAGGATCCAAGGGCGGTACGTAATCGCGACATTCAGAAAGAACATGGCGACCATCAGCCAGGCGGCCTGGAGAAGCAGCGGCGGCCTGTCGAACCAGGATTTCAGGCGCGCCGCGAAAGGGCTTGCCAGGAGATAGCACGGGACATAGCAAGCCCACGCAATGGCGAAAAAGGGGAGCATCCGTCCGTGGAGCGCGCCGGCGGCGGCGGTGGCGCAGAGGACGAGGATTCCGGGCATGGCGCGAACGCCGATCCGGGCAGCGAGGTAGAGGAGCAGCAGCAACGACA